>CALIEE010000144.1 GCA_938022485.1 uncultured bacterium
TGGAATTACACAGGAAAATAAAGTGAGGATTTCAACAAAGGGAGCGTTTTTGCTGACGATTAGCTCAACGAGTTTTAAAACTCGAAACAAAAAAAGTATTCCAGTGAAAACCACTAGAGAAATGAGGAAAGGAAAAAGAGTTTCCTTAAAGATATATTTGAAAAGTACCAGCCTTCCCATTGCTATGCCGCTCCGCTTAGGTATTAGCCTAACACAATATGACAGAGAGCGCCCCGAAAAGGCGGCACGGAAACAGTTTCAACTGAAAAAGAAAAGTGAAAAAGTCGGATCGGCTAACCGTACATTCTACGGTTTCGTTGAGTATCCTTTTTTCTCTTCTTGTAAGATTCTTTTGCTTTACGCTTTCGTTTTTCTGAGGGCTTCTCGTAAAAACGGCGGGCCTTAAGCTCTTTGAAAACTCCTTCACGGATGAGCTTGCGCTTTAACACTCTCATCGCCTTTTCAAGGTTTTGGTTTACAAAGATCTTAGTCATTTAACCACTTCCTTCAGTGTAGTCTTGGATTATTCATGAGAGTCAAACTAGTAAATACCAGACTCTCTAAAAGTCGAGCCATTCTCTATATTTTTGACAAAAAGGCAAGGCTTTGAATTTTCACGACTAAAACAGTGCGGCAATCTTGGGCGAGACCTTACAAAACGCTGACAGGGTGGTAATCAGGTGCTAGCCTAAAACCATCAATACAGTCTTTTTGGAGCACGATGTTGGATAAGAACGAAGCAGAGCAGAAGCTGAGGGACTTAGGTCAAATTCTGGACATGCTGGAAGTAGTTTTCAGAAATGGAACCGAGCAAAATCTTGGTATGTCTCGTGGAGGGGTAGTTCAAAATATCGAGCGTTGCCGGGAACTTTTGGAGGGGGCTCTTGAGACTTTTTCTATATCCACTGAATCAGGGAAGATGAAGCGAGGCAGTGAGGAAACGGAGAAAAAAATTCGTGAACTCAATATTAAAACATTAATGCAGGATACCGCAGTTACCCAAGCTGAAGCTGATGGCGCTGCAGAAGATCAAAAAAAAGAAGGAATATCTAGCAGAATAAGGATTTTGCCTAGAGTGCGAATGTTCGATGACTAGCTTGAATACAAAGTTACACCTGAAGCCTCAGTTAAGTAGCCATATAAAACGGGTAGTTGTTTTGTGTTTTCTTCTTTCCCTGTGTTCTTGTTCATCAACTAATAAAAAAAACCCGGTGGCAGATCCTGGAAAGGCTTATCGAGGTTCTTTGCTCAGAGAACAGCTGGCCAGGAGTGATTCGGGAATGAACAAGGTTCCTGAATATGCGGAAGGATACTATAACTTCATGTTGGGAGAGCTTGCTCTAAAAGAGAACTCTCTAGAGGAAGCACTGGATCACTTTGAGGAAGCTTCTGAATTGGAGAATGAGCCTGCAACAGCGCTGCGAAAGCGTCTTGCTCAGCTCTATCTTCAGCAGGGAGAGATTAAAGACGCTGAGGAGGAATTGGCTGCTGGCTTGACTGATGAAGTCGATGACAACGAGTATCTTCAGCTTTATGCTGGGATTCTAGCCAATCAGAAAAAATACCCTGAAGCTGTCAGCCTATACAGAAGAATAATTAAAAATGCTCCAGCCGCGGAAGAATACACTCTTATTTTAATTGCAAATACCTATGAGCAGCAGGGAGATCTTCCCGGAGCTAGGACCGTTCTAAATGAGCTGATTGGAAAAAAGTCCAGCTCAGTATTTGGCCATTATTACCGAGCCAGGGTTAACGAAGCTTTAGGAGAAGCGGTTACCGCAAGAGCCGATTACAAGAAGGCAATTGCCTTGGGGGGGTCTACCGGGGTTCGTTACGACTATGCCAGATTCTTAGCTGGTCAAAATGATATGGTTGAGGCCAAGGAAATACTTACCGCACTGATTGCGTCTAATCCTTCTGATCTAAAGAGCCGTGGATTGATGGCGAAAATGCTTTTGAAAGAAAACAAGGTTGATGAAGCACTTGAGGAGTTTGAGCAACTTAGTGTCAGAGAGGATGATCCTAGTGAAACGCGGCTGAAAATTGCGATCATCAAGATTGAAAAAGGTGATTTTGCAGGTGCCGAGGCCGAGCTTCGTCTGATCTTAGGAGAGAATGAGGATAATGAAGCAGCCCGTTATTATCTAGGTAGCACCCTAGCCAAACTCTCTAGGGCTGAGGAATCTGTTGATGTCCTAATGGAGATTGAAGACCCTAGTCCTTACTTCAGTCCAGCTAGGGTGTTGGCTGCCGTGATGCTTAAAAATATTGGCCAGAACAAGAAGGGAGCTAAGGCTTTAGCTCCGGCTCTCGAGGGGCCAAGAGCTCCTTTGAAACATCTAAGTTTTTTAGCGAGTTTGCAGAAAGACGCAGGTGACGTAGATGCTGCCAGCGAAACCCTTGAGAGGATTATCGCTCGGGATCCAGATAATCCTAATCACCACTTCACCTTAGGAGTTTTTCTAGATCAGGCAGGTGAGACTGAGAAGGGAGAGGAGTCTATTCGAAAAGCAATTGCTCTTAATCCAAAAAATGCAGACGCTCTCAACTATCTTGGCTATGCCATGGCCGATAGAGGTGATGATTTGGAAGATGCATTGGATTTGATCAAGAGAGCAGTAGAGTTGCAACCTAATAGCGGCTATTTCATTGATAGCTTAGGTTGGGTTTATTACAAGATGGGTCGCCTTGATGAGGCCTATACTCAACTTGGTCGTGCTGCCAAACTAGTTCCAAGCGACGCAGTAATACTGGAGCACTATGCTATTGTTCAAAACGCAACGGGTCGAAAAAGAGAGGCTTTGCAGACTTTGTTTCGAGCTAGAGAGTTTAGTAGTGAATCTTCGGAAGAAGGGGTTGAAGAGAGAATTGAAAAGCTGATTGAAAAGCTTGAAACTGAGTTTGATTCTAGTCGTTAGTTTGTATTTGTTGGATAAAATCAATCTTTAGTTATGAAAGAGCGAAGCTGTTACTTTTTATTTCTACTTCTTTTCCTCCAAGCTTGTTCGATCTCTGGCCCTAAAATGCCAAGTCTTCGAAAGTTCAGAGCAGTGGGTCCTGAAAAATCTCAGATGAAAATGAATGAGCTTCTCGTTAAGAGAGGCGAGTTTCGAGCAATGCAGTCTTCGATTAAACTCGAGGCAAGAAAGGCTGTTTTTGAGAAAAGGTTTAATTTGGCTATTGCTGCAGATCAAGCTAACCGACTGAGGCTTGAACTATTTCCCTCTAACTTGGCTACACCAGCTCTACTTGCTGCCGTGAATAAAGAGCAATTGACGGTAATTGATAGAACACAGAAAAAAGCATGGTCGGGTGATTTAAGCGATGAGCTTGTTAAGGAAATGACTGGTATTCCGATCAACTCTTCACAAATGTTCTCCTGGCTATCTGGGTCAGTTCCTTTTGTTTCTGTCAGGGAAGGCTTAGAGCGTTATACTTATATGGAAGAGAAAAATGGTCTCAGGTCACTTTTGATTTTGAGAGACAGCAAAGGCTTTGAGTATGTTCTACTTTTTAATAAAATTTCAGGGCGCATAGAGCTAGATCAGGTTGAACTTTCTTTTAAAGGAACAAGAAAGTCTTTTACTACTTATGCTAGAGATAAAAATACAGGAGTTTTGCAGGGTTTAAAGCTTTGGTTACTTGAGGATGGTACTGAGATCGATCTTCAGTATTCCGACTTAGTTGTAAATCCATATTGGCCGGAAGTTACAGCTGATAAGTTGTTTAGTTTGAGAGTTCCTAGAAGCTTTCAACAGCGACCAGTTTCAGAATTGCTCAATTAATCTTCTCTTTCTTCGAGTGAGATTGCGCCTGCTGCTATCGATTTTGCTGCGACAGTAAAGTTTAAGAGGTAGATCAGAAATATAAGTAGGAAGCTTAAGATTATATAGTTTTTTTCTCCCAAGGATGTGCGAAGTAGTTCTACCTCCGTCAGTGCTATTATTGGAGCAGCAAGGATTTCATTGGTAAAGAGCAGAGCAAAGCTCGAAGCCATGAAAATTAGACTTCCTACCCCGGAGGAGATCTGAGTGGAGTTATCCCAGTCAAACTTTGCATATATTCCACCGATACCTACAGCCATACCTACAATACCTACTGCTAATGCCAGGGAGATAAAGGCAGAAAGGATCACAGCTTCAGGTCTGAGGTGAATAGCCATAGCCCCTGAGATCATTAGAGTGACCCCAACGACAGTCATTGGAAGTAGCCAAACTATAAATTTCCTAGAAACTAAGCCTTTGATGCTTAATGGTGTAAATCGAACTAGGCACCAGCTTTTTCCTTCCATGCTAATTGCTGGATAGGCAAATCTAGTGGCAATAGCTGAGACAACACATCCACTTAATAAGATGTTGGAGGAGCCAAGAATAGCTCTCCACCAATCTGCTGTTTCCGGGTTAAGATGGCCGGCGTTCTTTAGTGACTTAAAGTTATAAAGATAGAGTAAGGTTAAAAGTAAAAGCATTAGAAGTTGCATGCTTTGAGCAGTGTCTCTCAAAACTAACCTGAAATCTTTGTAAAGTAAGGCTCTGAACTGTGGGTTGATTGGAAAGAAGGTTCTAATCAGGGAAGCAAAACGCTTGCGGTCTGACCCACCTCGTTGAACGTTAGAGTTGGCCATCGACCAACCTCGGAAGTGAAGAATCTTTAAGAGAAAGTAACTAATGAGAGTCAAAATTGATGTAAATCCAAACAAGGAAATACTAGGTTTAATAGCTTTGGCTTGTCTACTTTTCATAAATGAAACAACAACATCTTTGTACTGATGATGAGGAAGCCACGTCGGTGTTGGATCATCGAGTTTTTCAATTACTTGTAGTGCCTTATCGGTGTCCTCCTGTGCTTGAAGTGTACTCATGTCTTCGGACAGAGTGCGGCCTGCAATGTAGAAAAGAATCGACATCAGGCTAAGTATGATAGCGAAAAATTCTTTAATTCTCGCTGCTGGTACTATGTTAACCATCAAAGTGGCAATGACTACTGAAAATAGGCAGGGGATTAGAATAAACGGAATCAAAAGAGCAAAGCCGACCAATAAAAACCAAAAGTTTAGTTGATAGACTGTTTGAATAGCTAGTAAGCATGGTAGCATCATTAGCAGCAGCATCCACCCAGACTGAAAGGCAACTGCGATAGTTCTGGCTCCTAAAAAACGCCAGTTGGAAATAGGTAGGGCCAGGTAAAATTCGAGATCGCTTGACGTATAGAATTTCCCTATTGCGCCCATGAAACTTGAAAACTGTAAAAGGATGAATAGGAAAAGTAGAGTTAAGCCGATTACTTTATCGCTCATTCCGGGGATTATGTTTTCGAACTTCAGGAAAGTCTCAAGACCATTTACGGCAAATAGGTAGATTCCAATCATTGCCCCGACTAGAACAAGAGCCACTACCAATTCTCTGACTAGACCGTAAGTGTCTTCACGTTTCTCAAGAATAGCATTCTTGAAGGATAGAATTGCAGGTCTGAGAAGTACCGCTGGCACAGCGCCTACTCCTGTAACTCAACTTTCAATTGCTCTGGAATTTGTTCTTCGTCACCTTCGGCAATGATATCTAAAAAGACATTTTCCAGTCCTGAAGTTCCCGATTGTGCTTGAGAATAGAGATCATCCAGGCTCCCGTGTGCAACGATTTCTCCGTTCTTAATTATCGCCAGTTTATCCGCAACTTCCTCGGCAACCGAAAGAGAGTGAGTTGACATAAATATGGTTAGACCTTCTGATGCTCTTTTTCTGAAAGTGTCTTTGAGGAGTTTGGCACCTTTTGGATCAAGTCCTACCATCGGCTCATCAACTACTAAAAGTTTCGGGTCATGTACTTGGGAGGCACACATTAAGAGCCTTTGTTTCATGCCGTGGGAGTAACCATCAACTAAATCGTTTTGTTTGCTTGTCAGACCGTAGTGTTCGAGCAATTCCGAAATTCTTTGCTCTGAAGTATCATGAGGGACTTTGTAGAGGTCTGCCATGAACTTTAGAAACTCGTATCCGGTCAACTTTCCATAAATGTAAGGACGGTCTGGAATTACGCCCATCAGAAATTTAGCTTCTATCGGGTTTTCGCTGATATCGTAGCCGCCAATACTGACTGAACCAGATGTGGGTTTGAGGACACCGGTCATCATTTTAATGGTAGTTGTTTTTCCGGCACCATTGGTTCCCAGAAAAGCAAATATAGTTCCTGCTTCTACTTCTAAATTAATATCGTTTACGGCTTTGAAATCGCCAAAATTTTTCGATAGGTTCTTTATTTCAATCATGCTTTTAGTTGTTGAGTAGTGTTTTCATTAATAAATCTCTAACTTGGGGTGAGACTCCAGAAACAATGTCAGTAAGGGGCATCTCTTCAAGATTTTCCGGTTTGCATTCGACCAAGCTATTTTCTTCTACTTCTCGAACTTCGATTCCTATAAGTTCTCTAATCTGTGAATCGGCAAAGTTTGGCATGCTGCCAGAGCTAGCTTTTCCAGCGCTTCGTAGAGCAAATTTATCCTCTTGAATTTTCTGGAGATAGGGGATGCCAGGTTGATCTAATTTAAATTCTTTCTCTAGTGTTTCAGACTTTATGTTTGCCGAGAGTTTGCCGATCTGGCCAGGAACGTTTCTTACCTTTAGTGACGCAGAAAGGTAGTGGAGATCAAACTTAAAGGTCTCCATGTAATTTGAGCTTGAAAAATTTGATGTAGAACTAACAATTACTCTATTCTGAACATCATTAGCTGCTAGGGGAACTTCTCCATTAATTGTAAGCCGATGGCCAGCAG
>CALIEE010000145.1 GCA_938022485.1 uncultured bacterium
TTTTAAAATTAAAGACTCGAAAAAAAAGCGCCATCTTGAGCATTTGGGCCATAACGACTCTAGAGGCAATATAATTATGGCAAAGCTAATAGATGTTGGGTCTTCTGCTGAATGGGTTGATAAATCAGAACTTGTTAAGGCAGATAACCTTGATGGTAGAAAGGACCAAAAGCTGGAAGTGGAAAGTCTTCGTGCTGATCTGCTAGAAACAATAGCATCTAATCTGGAAGAAATAGCGGATAACGGCGGAATTACTGAGAACGGTTCAAAGGGTGTTACTGCCCTTCAGGTTGCATTGCACGCATATGGGAAAGATGCGGGAGCTATAGATGGCGTTTATAGTGTTAACAATAGTGAGTTTTCTCAGCTAGAAAATCTTAAAAAAACTCGAGTTGATGGAGTAGTAAGCAAAGAGAAACTTGAGCAAATAATAGCAGCCGATAAGACTTCAAAAGCACCTGGCTTTTTAAGCCAAGTAACTAAAGCTGTAATTTCAGCCCAGCTAGATTTCGATCATAAATCTTCAGGCTTTGCTGATAAGAAATTTTTAAAGAAATTAGCTGCGGAAATACGCAAAAAGGCTGAGCCCAAACCGGTACCAGAAGTGAACTCTTCCGAAGGAGCTAGACCTGAGGGAATGGATCAGCGTGTCGATGGAACATCTAATTCGCCTGGTTCTTTGGAATCAAGTGAAACAGGTGATCTTGAAGTTGGCAGTGTTCCTGACCCAGAGGCAGAGCCGATAAAAGAAGTTAGCCCTTCCGAGGGAGCAAGACCTGAAGGGATTGATCAAGGTGTGGGAAGTGGGGCTAGTTCAGAAGACATTGAAGAGAGTGTCGGTGCCGTAGAGCCAGTAGCCTCCGATAAACTCAAGGAAATAGTGGAGCTCGCAAAAAAGAGTGGCCCAGACGAGCTTGATGATTATCATGATAATTACGCTGCAGCCGATGGCCCTGTAGAACCAAGTGAAACAGGTGATCTTGAAGTTGGCAGTGTTCCTGACCCCGAGGCAGAGCCGATAAAAGAAGTTAGCCCTTCCGAGGGAGCAAGACCTGAAGGGATTGATCAAAGTGTGGGAAGTGGGGCTAGTTCAGAAGACATTGAAGAGAGTGTCGGTGCCGTAGAGCCAATAGCCTCGGATAAACTCAGGGAAATAGTTGAGCTCGCAAAAGAGAGTGGCCCAGACGAGCTCGATGATTATCATGATAATTATGCTACAGCCGATGTCTCTGTAGAGCCAACCGAAGCAAGTGATCTAGAAGCTGGTAGTTCTTCTGAACCTGAACCTGAACCTGAACCAGAACCAGAGGCAGATGCAGATGCAGAGCCTGAGCCGATAAAAGAAGTTAGCCCTTCGGAAGTAGCGAGACCTGAAGGAATTGATCAACTTATCGGCAGTGGAGGTAGTTCAGCAAGTTCAGGCGATATTGAAGAGAGTGTAAGTGCCGTAGAGCCAATAGCCTCTGATAAACTTAAGGAAATAGTTGCTCTCGCAAAAGAGAGCGGTCCAGACGAGCTCGATGACTATCATGATAGTTATGCTACGGCCGATGGCTCTGTGGAGCCAACCGAAGCAAGTGATCTTGAAGCTGGTAGTTTTTCTGAACCAGAGGCAGAGCCTGAGCCGATAAAAGAAGTTAGCCCTTCCGAAGTAGCGAGACCTGAGGGAATTAATCAACCTGTCGGAAGTGGGGTTAGTTCAGAGGACATTGAAGAGAGTGTAAGTGCCGCGGAGCCAATAGCCTCAGATAAACTCAAGGAAATAGTTGCTCTCGCAAAAAAGAGTGGCCCAGACGAGCTAGATGACTATCATCATAATTATGCTACCGCGGATTCTCCGTCTTCGAACAATACCTTGGGGATAGATATTTCTGGATTTGATTCTTTTATTGGATCCTATCTAAATCCAGATTCGCTTGATTATATTCTTCTTGATGCACCAAATGTGTCAGAAGCACAGCTTGAAGTCTCTGTTGCGAATAGTAGAAAAATTCTATCGGAATTAGTGCCTAGATTATCGCAGTCCTCACCGAGTGCCGCTGAGTTAGATAGTGTAATAGGCTACTTAAAGGAAAAAGCTGCAGAAGACCCTCTCGCTTTATATATTTCCGATGAATTTCTTTTTCTTAAAAAAGATGTAGATATTCCAGCTTTCTTTAGAGATCCTTCTGGCGATAGTCGAACCCTTGAAGCTATTGATATTCTTGAAGGAGTGAGGGAAAACTTGTCTAAAGAAAGTGGCTCAGAAGCAGGCTTTGCCTAATTTATTAGCGGTAAGTTTTGCCAAAGGATTCACTACATTCTCTCCAGTGTCTCCATGCCCAACATCTCTAGGCATTTCTTAAGAGCGACTCCAGTCGCCTCAAAAAGAGCGAGTCTTGCCTTGGCTTTGTTTGACTCTTCGCCTGTGACCTTAAGTTCCCCGTAAGCTTTGGAAAATAATTTAGCTAAGTCGAGCGAGTATTGAGCGAGGTAAAAAGGATCATTCTCTTCTACCACTCTCTCTAAGGTCTTTTGTAGATCAGCTAGTTGAAGCAAGAGTTGCCACGCTGACTCTTCTACAAGTAGCGAGGCATCGAAATTTTCTTCTTTTAAATTTTCAGCCTTATGTTTTATTCCGTTAATTCTGGCCAAGGCGTAGAGTAAGTAGGGGCCAGTGTCGCCTTGAAAAGCAAGCGCATGCTCCCAACTGAACTCTACATCTTTCACTCTGGTTTTGCTCAGAGTGGAGAAAACGATCGCTGCCTTTCCAACGGCCTCGGCTACTACATTTTCATCTAGCCCCTCAGGTCTTTTTCCCACCTGTTCGCGGTAGGCCTTTAAGGCCCTTTCTGAAGCCTCGTCAATGAACTCATTTAGTTCAATAAAACTTCCTCCTCCACGAGTTTTCATGCCTCTGACGTGTCCGAAGGAAGCGTGAATTATTCGCTCAGCGTAGTCGGCGCCAAGCTTGTTTAGAATGGCAATTAACTGGTTGAAGTGCAGAGCTTGGGGGGCACCAACTACGTAAACAGCCTTATCGAAATTAAACTCGGAGGCTCGGTATTTTGCTGTCGCTAAATCTCGTGTTAGGTAAAGCGAGCGCCCGTCTTCGGTGGAGATTCTAGCAAACCCAAGTTCCTCTCCAAGGTCTACCCCGAAAGCTCCTTTTGAGTTCTCTAGGATTCCAGCAGTTTGAAGATCTGTTTTAACTTCTTCAAGCTTATCAGCGTAAAAGCTTTCACCTATATAGTGGTCGAACTTAACACCAAGTCTTGCATCCGTTTTCTTGAGGTAAGCCAGAGAAATTTCACGGCACCAACTCCAGAAATCTTTGGCGTATTCTTCACCTGCCTCAAGATCAACAAAGAAAGCCCGAGCTTTTTTGTTTACGTCTGGGTATTCTTTTTCTTCCGCCGAAAGTTCTTCAGGATTTTTTTCTTGTTTTTCTCGAAGTGAAGTAGCTCTTCTATAAAGCTCAACTAGAGCCTTTACTGTTGGATCCGTAGGCTTCCCCCAAAGCTCACAACCAACCCAAACAAAACCAAACTGCGTTCCCCAGTCACCCAAATGATCAACCGAAGTCACATTGTAACCAAGGAAGCGGTAAACTCTGTCCAAAGAGTTTCCAATTAACGTCGTTCTTAAATGACCGACGTGGTAGGGCTTAGCAATATTGGGGCTACTGTATTCAAGAACAACTCGTTGATTCGAGGACTTTTCAACAATAGTACCTTTGGATAACCTATCAATAAGATGCTGAAATATCTCAGTGCGCTTATAAGCAAAGTTCAAGAAGGGTCCTACTGCAGTGACTTTATCCACAGCTGCAGGGAGAGTCATTTTTTCGGCAATCTCGGAGGCACAGTTTGCTGGGGACTTTTTAAGAGTCTTGGCTAAAATAAAACAAGGGAAGGCAATATCACCAAATTTCTTGTTTTTTGGCTGTTCAAGCAGGGGTAGAACATCACTCACAGCTAAGCCGTTCTCGCCCGCAAGAGCTTCCGCAATTTGACTGTTTACACTACTAAACATTTTGTAAATGACCAGCTCTTAGGCTAGCTCCTGAATTAGTTTCGACCAGTTGTTCGGCATGCCAAGCAGTTGCTTGCTGGGCAGCTGAATGCTTTTGCTGTTCCCTGATGACAAGAGCCTCAGCTTAGGCTAAAACCCGAAAAATCAGGGGTAGCTAAAACCACTTTAGGGTGGTTAAAGACCCCCTTTTTTATTAGGGCTGACC
>CALIEE010000146.1 GCA_938022485.1 uncultured bacterium
TTTTCTAACTGTTTTTACTACCCTGAAAAAGAACCGAAAATTCAAGCTCGGGGGAGATTTCAGGAGGTTTTTGCAGATCCATATTTGGACTTGGCGGATCTCTCTGTAGAGCTGGAACTTTCTAAGCAATTCGCCTTATCCAATACAGTGGCTGAGAACTACTTTTTAGACGATCCTTCTTCCCCTTCCGAAAAGATTTTATTACCTTATTTTAAACAACTCCAACTTCTCCACCGCTACTATGCCTTAATTATTGAAAATCACTCGCTTGAGGAAGATGACTTCGCCGAAACTTGCGAACAAGTCCTCAGCCTATCAACAGCTGCTCTCTAAATTTCAATTCAGGCTAAAGATTTACTGTAAATTACTTGAACAATATCATTGACTTAGCTCTTTGAGCGAATTTCTAGTTACGGTTTCTCCCGTAGGCCCATAATACTTGTGAAACTCCCAGGTGGGGACTCTCTAACTTTTCTTCTTACGGTAGATAAATACGAGATTGCTGAAATACAACTAGGTTAGCCCTTGTTGTATGTCGGTAACTCGAGGCTAAAAGTATTTTTAAGGTTTGGCCTCTATTTAGGATTTTGGAGAAGGTTATATGGGACAAGCCGCTAAAAAAGCGCCTGCCAAAGCTAAGTCGGTTTCTATTCGATCTAAGCAAAGCACCAGGGCAAAGACTGGTAGAAAAAGCGCGAAAAATAAATCAGCTTCTAAGAAGAAAGTTCAGAAAAACAGCAAGGCTGTAATCACTGCTTTGGTTACTGAAAACCAGGAGCATGGCATGAGATTGGCCTGGAGTTTCCTTAAAAAATGGCGGATTAGAATCGAAGCAGACGAAGTTGAGTCTGTAGTTGGCGCTGCCTTAGTGGAAGCTGCTATTCGTTACGATGACACTAAAGGCGCTCATTTTCGAACCTTTTTCTTTTATCATCTAAGAGGAATGCTCTTGAAAGAAGTTTCCTTTCTAATCGATGAACGAAAAAAAATCAGACATACTCCAAGCGAGATACTCGAGAACCCTCTGTCCATTGAAGGTTTTAATGATCGTTGGCCTGTTAACTTAGTCAATAGAAATGACCCAGAGTCAATAATGGCTGAGAAGCAAGAATCTAGTCGACTTTGGAACACTTGTCAGCAACTTGACACTCTTGAGCGAGAGGTTATCGAACGCCATTATATTCAAGATCATTCTTTAAAAAGGATAGCAGAAGACCTAAGCTATTGTCGCTGCCATATTTCGAGAGTCAAGAGCAAAGCTCTAAAAACCCTTTCAAAAGTTCTTCCTGCAGTCATTGAAGGTGATAAGGCAAAGATAGAAAAAGTACAGGCTGAAAAGCGTTACACGGGTGGTCGAGGACGCAGAAAATCAAGCAAAGATCTCGATTCAGTAGCAGCTTAAGTTATTTTTATTATTATTTAGTTTAGAGTTAACACTTTGAGTTAAAAACTGAACAACAAGAATAGAGGTAAGTTGTTACAATATAATTTACAGGGAGGAATTTCCCCAAAGCAGAGGTAGCCTAAATTTACTAGCCTATCATTGTTTTGAGTATATACCTCTGATGTCAACTTCGGTTGGCAAATAACAACGGGCACAGCAAGATATGAAGGTGTCGGAGATCTGCATAGCAGGCCGCAAATCTAGTGCGAGGTTTGTGACGATTTCATTTTGCTGTAACCCATGGGTAAACTTACGACCATAGTTTGCCCAAAACTCAACCGCTGGTCGAAGATTTGGGGGGTTTATTGCCCACGATATAGTCTCCCAATCTTCGACCTATTTTTTTAAGCCAAGCATATTCCCTAAATCTTCGTTTCTTTGGAGCGCTCCTCACTGCGAAGTAGATTAGCTACTACTCGCTCGTCGCGCTCCAAGAGCCTCGATTTATGGAATATGCTTGGCTTAAAAAATAAGCTTATCTAGAAATCTTCGTTTCTTTTTGGCGCTCCTCACTGCGAAGTAGATTGGCTACTACTCGCTCGTCGCGCCCCAAGAGCCTCGATTTATGGAATATGCTTGGCTTAAAAAATAAGCTTGTCTAGAAATCTTCGTTTCTTTGGAGCGCTCCTCACTGCGAAATCTGGGCTAGTTTGGGTAGGCCGAACTTACAGAGCTTGCCCCTTTAAGTTATGCACAGCTCCCTGCTGTGAAATTTTGCCAGAACATGAGCGATTTCTTATAAAAGACATCAGCCATGAGTGATCTTACTGCCGAAATTGATAGAGAAAAATCCACTGCTCTTTTTCACGGGCCTGGCACCTTTCAGGCAAAGGAGAGAATAAAACAGCTAGGAAAGGCTCGCTGGCAGGGTGAGAAGAAATCGTGGCTAGTCAGTAATTTTAATCTGACCAATTCTCAACTTGAAGCACTTTTCCCAAATATTAATATTGAGGAAACTGCCAGTGCAAAGCTAAGCCAAGATACATCTGAAGATGCTGTCAATGATACTAGCGAAAATAAGAAGTCCCCAGTCCCGAAAAAGGCAGCGAATCCTAAGAAAAAATCCAGTAGCGAAAATCTTAAGCAGTTAGGCTCTGGCAACACAGAGAATGCTTTGTCTGTGCCTGAGATAGTTGGATTAGCCAGAGCCGCTATACAGTCTGCTTTCCCAGAAGTTATCCATGTTTATGGCATACTTCAGTCAGTAAAGCGGTACGGGGAGCGAGTTTACATGAATCTAGCTAGCGAAGCCGGAAGCAAGGAGTCGGTTAGCTGTGTAATATGGGGAGGAGAAAAACAACTTTGTAGCGAGCTTCTAGATAAAGGTTTTGAGTTAGAAGCTGAGCTACAAGTGATGTTCGCTGTGAAGGTCGACCTTAATCCTTCTAGGAGCTCTATCTCACTCAATGTTGTGGGAGTGGTTGCTGAATATACTTTAGGGAAGCTTGCTGCCCTTAGAGAAAAGACAAATAGTCGTCTCAAGGAAGAGGGATTGTTCGAGAAAAATAAGGATTTGTCTCTTCCACTTTTGCCACTAAAGCTCGGAGTTTTAACTAGTGCCGGTGGCACGGTTATCAATGATTTTAAAGCTTCATTGGACTTAGCCGAGTTTGGCTTTAAGTTGTACTGGTACCCAGTTTCAGTCCAAGGTAGTGCAGCTAGCAAAGATATAGTTAAAGGAATAAAGGTTTTATCGGGAATCAAAAAATTAGATGCTATTCTGTTGTTTCGAGGCGGCGGCAGTGCGGCGGATCTAATGGTTTTTAATGAATATAATGTGGCTAAAGCTATTTGTAAGTGCCCCATTCCAGTTTTGTCTGCAATTGGTCATCAGGAAGATCAGTCATCCGTTCAAGATGTAAGTTTTCAAGCGCTTGGTGTTCCTAAGGACCTTGGAAGATATTTTGCTGATATCATAGATTCCGTACGAACTGATTTTTATAATTGCTCTTCAGATATTTTATCCCTAGCTGAGGAAAATTGGGAAAATCGAAATGAGAATTTAGCTTTTATTGCTAGAGATATTTCCACAACCGGCTCAGAGCTAGTTGCTCTAAGAGCTGAAGAGTGTCGAAGTTTTCGAGTGTATCTTCCTTCAATAGCTCGGACGAGCTTAAGTCAATCCAGGATTATGTTGAAGGGGGCATTGGCTCCAATAGCGCCCCTTTCTAAGGGGGTTTATGGCAATGCTCTTTCTGATTTCGATTCTGAGAAAAGAAGACTTCAATTGTCAGTGAGCAATAAAAAATCTCTTTTGGCTGAGAAATTGAGATCTGTCTCTAGCCAAATAAGCGAAAAGTTGAAAAGTGTAATAGGGCAAAGTAGAATACAACTTTTCTCCTATGAACAAATCTTTCAAGAGCTTGATCCTGAAAGTCAGTTGAGGCGAGGATTTGCGATGGTCAGAAGAAATGAGAGACTAGTTTCTTCAGGTAAAAGTTTAGTCAAGGATGATCAGCTTTCGCTAGTATTTTATGATAGCACAAGAAAAATTAGAGTAGAGGATTAAGCATGGCCGCCAATACAAAGAAGTTCGAAGAGAATTTTAAGAAGCTAGAGGCTTTGTCAGAACAGCTGAGAAGTAACGAAGTGACCATAGATGAGCTCGTACCAAGAATGAAAGAAGCTCTGGCTTCAATTAAAGTTTGCAAGGAGGTTCTTGCTAAAACTGAGTCGCAGCTAGAGGAAATTTCAGCCGAGTTCGAGGAAATCGAAGAAGAGGATTCTTAGTCAGGCACAATTTTATATCGTAATTTTGAAAGTTTGCCGCCAATCATGGTTGCTACAAACAACCAAGCTGCTGTGCTTGCGATAAGTACGGCATAGTGTTGCGCCGTCCACCATGTGTCATAAGGCTTTCCTAGGTATGGTAGCAGTTTTGCCATAGGAACTCCTGGCACATTAATGATGTAGAAAAAAATTAACGAAACATAACCGACCGGACCGCCAATAAAGGGTGTTCTTTGAAGAGTAAAACCAAACACAAGCAATGCGATCGATGCACCACCATGTAATAAGGCCAGACGGATGCCCCATGATGTGTTTTGTCCGTAATCCTTCTCAACGAGTTTGGCGTAGGTTGTTACTAGCGCTACACTATAAAACATAAAACCGATTGGGTCCGGTATTTTATTCAAAATTCCCAAAATTGCGGTGAGGCAACAAAGGAGAATGCAGTGAGCTGAAAATGCTATGGAAGCTGGCCAGTTTTTTATTCGAGACCTAATGGGCCAATTTTGTAGGTAGCCTATCTTCATTAACTTTTACCGCACATAAAATAGTTTGGTGAAGATGATCAAGGGACTCTTCCTTTGGAATAAGGCGTAGAGTCTTTTCAAGTTTAGCCAGACTTTCTCGGTTCTCCGGTTCAGATTGAACTAAGATTGGAATAGTAGAGCAATCGATTGAATCAACTATTACTTCCAACTCCGCAGTTAGTTCGTCATCAACGATCAGCACATCAGCTTTTTCGTCTGCTAAGAGTTCAAGAGCCTCTCCTGCATCTTTAGCCAGAAGTAATTCTGTCGGAGGTAGAGCCTCTATAATTTTAGACATGCACTTTCTAAATTGAAAAGTTTGTTCGTCTGCTTCAACGAATAGAATTCGTGTTTTGGATATGTTGTTCTTCACTCTAAATGCCTAAAACCAAATTAAACCTAATACAAAATTGTAATCGAAATTTTGTCTGCCTTTAGTTAGATCGACATATCCTTGAGTTATCTTGAGAAAGAAATCGTTAAAATCACAGATAAAAAACGACTAAAGTGGTAAGAAATACTTTTTATGGAAAGGGGTCTTGCGAGCTTCTTTTTCAAGATAAGGACTGATAAGCCTATGTCAATAAGTGGGTTAGTGGGCTAGGCGAAAGTTGATAATCTGAGACTAACTTAAGTTTCGTCGTCTATTACGACTTTAGTCCAATATTCTGGGACTTTTCCGCGACGTACCTGGGCCAAATTTTTTCTAATAACAGCGCCGTTGCCGCTAATAGCGTGAGAGCCTTTAACTACTATTTTTAGAGGAGATTTTTTAGTTACCTCTCTTAACGTCTTCCGCCTTTTTTTGGGAAGGTTTGTCTCTTCTGCCTTTTTCATAGTTATACCGAACTTATACTGGGTTCAGTTACTAGACTACCGAAAGATCTTAGTTAGTAAATAGTTCAAAGAACTATTTTTGAAGTCAAAGCTAAACTAAATTAGGGAGGAGATAAAATTAACTAGAAGAAAGAACTCTCAGTCCAAAAATTGACCCTTTTGGGGTGTTTTTGCGGTAAAACGTAGAACCTCCATTGGCTTTTGCTAGGACAGAGCAAACATAAAGACCTAGACCGAAGCCATCAACATTCCCTTTTTTTCTAGGTTTTTCGAAAAGCGTACTTTCCAGATGTTTGTCTATTCCCTTTCCGTAGTCGAAAATAGATATTTCGGTTTGTTCGTTACCTAGGGGTCTTTCGGAAATGCAAATAGTTTTGCTTTCTGAATGTTTTATGGCGTTACAAAGATAGTTTTGGATAATTCTCTGAAACTGTTCGCGATCAAAATAAACAGTGCTTTTATGGTCTAAGTTGGTTTCTAGTAATACTCCATACTCGTTGGACATCCATTTTAGCTTAGCTAAAACTATATCGATTTCATTCTTAAGCTTGAAATTTACGGCCTTGCTGACTAAAAGTTTAGAATCAGTATTGGCTAAATCCAAAGTATTGTTAACTAACAACAGTTGCTCATTGATGGCGTATTCAATACTTTCGATTTCTTCAGTATTACCAAATTTTTCCCGAAGGCTGTGATTGGCGTAAAGCGCGGATGCAATAGGTGCTCGTAAGTCATGTGATAGTCCTAAAAGGTAGTCTCTATCTTCTCCAAGACGATCCATTTGAAGTCCGACTTGTCCCATATTCTGCAGCGTCATGGTTATTCTTTTCCAAACTCCTTTCAATAGAAACAAATCAATTTGACTTTCCGCCTCAAAGCCCAGGTAGAGACCTACTGTTACTCGGCCTCGATAAATATTGGTGTAGCGACCACAAATATTGAAAATGTTGAGAACATTCTCAGGTTCAGGAATTCCATTCGCTGAGTTTTCCATAAGAATTAGTATTTGAGATTCCAGTCTTTCTTTTGGTAGGCCAAATATAGCATCAAGTTTTTGCAAGTTTTCACCTTTCGGATTAATTGAAATTGCACCGGCCCTTAAGGAAGGGCCAATCTCTTTCTTGATGGCTTTTAGGATTCTCCTGCAAATTTCCTCACAACTTTCACCAGAAAAATAAATTTCCTCGTTTACCTTGATTATCTTTTCACTGACAGGCTCTTCTAGCATCTTTTTGGTGTAGGCTGCAGCGAGCATGGCGATAGAAGATGAAATTCTCTTAGGGGCTCTAAAGTTCAGACCATTGTTTGAGACCAGCCTTTTCTCGTTTATTAGTCCCGTTAAGGTTCTATCGAGTTGGAACAAGTCTCTTTTTAATAGCAGGCAGTAGCCGATCGCTGAGCAGGCAATGATGAAAGTTAGTTCAAGTAAAATTTGAGACATTAACCTAGTGTCTAGATTCGTTTTCTTTTTGTTCAATTAAGGTGTTACACCAAGCCATTAGTACACGCGGATCCTCTTGTTTTTGAACAAAAGCCGAGACGCCAGATTGAACCAAAGTTTCCTTAACTTCAGGACGGCAATCGCCAGAGAGAATGACAACAGGTAGATTTGGTAAAACTTCCTTTACTTTATCCACTAATTCTAAACCATCCATGGTGTCTATATGGTAGTCGCAAATTAGTAGGTCTGTTGAATCATTGTTGCCAAGATAGGCTAGGGCTTCTGCCGAACTAGAAAAGGAGGTGACAGACCAACCTTTTCTTTCCATGAATTTTCCTAAAACTTTTAGAAAACCTCTTTGGTCATCCACCAGTACCACAGATCTATTCTCTTTTTGGTCTTCAAATTGATGTAAGTCTTGCTTAGAGGTCTCTTCTAGTTCAGGCGTCAAATTCGCTACAAGCAGGGTTTGACCTTTAATGGTTTCATGGACTATTTCAGCACTGACTTTGGCAAAACTAAATGAAAGCTGACGCTGGTCAAACAGAAGTTGGTTAGCTAGAAAAACTAGTTTCGGATGAATTGACCCTTGAAGTGTTTGCTCCTTAGAGCGGTACTGAAAAGAATCTCCTTCTGGATATCCCAGTGCAATCTTTTTTACTCCTAGGCCAGCTACTTCAGAGATAATAGACTCTAGGGCTAGTTGGAGGTCTTGTTCAGTAGCTTTTTCTTGAAACGACCGCAGTGTGTCAAATTCATTCCAAGCTCTTCTTATTTCGCTACCGAGGGCCAAAAAAATCTCAAACCCTTGCTTTCGAAATTTTTGAACATCAATTGTCGCAGGATTAGCGCAAATAATAGCTTGTTTCTGGTCTCTATTGCTGGGAGTCAGGTGTAAGCTTCTTAATTCATTGCTACTTGCCTTCCAATTTTCTAAATCACCAATAGTTGGAGTGGGTACTTTGGTCAAAAAGTGAAGTCCCGACAGTTTAGCCACTTGCTCTAGGACTTCGTGACTTTCCAGGCCATATTTCTTTGCCAGATTCTCAATCAGATCCTCCTCAGGAAAATAAGAAGAAGCTTGGTTAACTATTTCCTCAGGAAAGAGTTTTCTTAGTCCCTGAATCACTGAGTGAATTCTCGGAGATCTTCCCCAAAACCTTAGATTTTCAAAACTATTATATTTCATTTGTTTCTCCAGGTTTTTCAGGGCTGGCAATCGAGCCAGGCTTAAAGCTATCTTCAATTTCAAAAAGTGGAATCAGAGGTACGGCGGCTACCATAAACATCAGTCCAATTACTGAAACAAAGACTGGGAAGACAACTTTGTTTTCGAGTTGTTTGATTTTGATTTCGTTTTTTACTTTCCAGTCCTGTTGAGCGTGATCTGCTAGGGCTTTGAGTGCGGGTAGTAATTCTCCACCTGACTCTTGGCTGCTCAGTAGGTGGAGTAAGGTGTGTTTCAAGACCGTATGCTCGCACTTCGCCGAAACTAGATTGATAGATTCTGAAAAGGTATGGCCAGAAGATGAGAGAGAGTAAACTTTCTCAAAGGCATTTGTGACTTCGTTTCCTGGTCTGAAATCTTTAACAATGCGATCCATCGCCGGAAGGATTGACTGTCCAGATTCAACCAGCATGCAGAGAGCTTCTATTACCAGAGGAGTATATCTAAGTACTTCTTGTTCCTTCCTCTTAGCTTCCGATTTTTTTTGTATTAGGCAGATAGCCAGAGTAATATAGAGAGCAAGAAATCCAAACCCCATCACACTTTTGATGTCAGTGAATAGAGAACTAAGGGAAATAAATAGAAGACCTAGTAATCCAATAAATATTGCAGCTATATATGCTAGCTCAACGTAGTCGAAACTAGACTCTACTTGTGGAGACCAGGGGTTTTCATTGTTTTCTAGAGCTTCATCTTGCATCGTCATTCTGCGTAATCTTTGGCGATGAGTTTGACTTTCAAAGAATGATGGCACAGCAATCAGAGCGAATCCGGCCGTGCCTAAGATTAAGGAAATAATCAATTGGCTGGTCATGGTTTATACCTCCCCATGTTCCTCAAACTGAAATAGCCAAAGAAAACCAAAATTACACCAGTGGAAAAGATCCCAGAGCTGAGTGTGTTGTTGCTCAGCTCAGACCAGAAATTTTCAGATCTGGCGGAGACCATTAATACTACCAAAGGGCAAACCAAAAGAAGAATATTACCAGTTATCTTCATTGTAGCAGTACTTACTTTGACGGAATTTTTTAAATTGTCCCGTTCCCTGCTAATTCGCGCCAAGCGTTGTAGGGTAGGGGAAAATTTCCCTCCGTCATCTAGGACTAGAAGAAAAGCATTTCTAAAAAGGCTTAGTTCTGGAACATCCCTATCCGCAGCAAAAGCTGCGACAGCTTTTTGTTGATGAGTACCTTTGTGAAGCTCTGACAATAAAGTCTTTACTTCCTGCCCTACGGGGTTGTCTTCCGGTAGAAGTTTAGAAGCATGTTCGAGTGCAGTTTGAGCAGAATGCCCAGATTTTAGCGCAGAGGACATAGACTGCAGTAGTTCTGGATAGTCGTTTGAGAACTCTAAAGCCCTACTTTCAGCTTTCCAGTCTATATATATCCATGGGCAGTATGAGCCTAGTAAGAAAATTAAGGGCAAGGCTGGCCAAGCAATAATGCTACTAGCTAGTGAAGAGATACAAAAACCAGATGCTAGGCTAATTAGGAATAAAAGAGGAAGAGGTATTGCTAGTCCCGCAAATTTAAGAACTTGCTGGATATGATGTAAAAAAGAAGGGAGCTGCGATAGTTTTTCATCGGTTTCCGACCATTGAACTTGGTCGAGTAGAGAGCCTTCCATTGGGAGTGAGGAACAAAGGCGAGTCATTCTTTGTTTAGCAAAGGCTCTGCGAAATATCATGCTGCTGTTTGTTTTAGAGAAAGGTTGATATTCGAACCAGGGCTGGAGAGAACAATCTCTTGTCTTCTGAGTTGTTGATCAAATTGGCTAATTCCTCTTTCCCTTTTCCAAGTATTTTGATCGTCTTGGAAGGAATATATAGCGGAGCTTTGAATGCAACCTTCTGCACTTTGCCCAACTTCAATAACTTCTTTGATTTTTCTCCTTCCTGATTTCCTGTCCATGCCAAGAAAAACGATAACAGAGACAGCATTGCAAATTTGTCTTCTGATAGTTTCAATTTGCGCATTGGCTTGAGCCCTTAGGAGAAATATTTCTAATCTACCCAAAGCGTCCTTAGAGCTCCTAGCGTGAATAGTCGACAGGCCTGGATGTCCAGAGGAAGCTACATCGATGAAAGCTTCAGCTGCAGCGGCGTCTCTCATTTCACCTAGAATGATTCTGTTCATAGCCATTCGCATACCGGTTCGTATTGCCAACCAAGGTGGAATTTCTCCAGTTCCTTCACTGTTGTTCCCACGTGTGAGTAGTGTCCTAGCGAATGGCCGGCACAAATTGATTTCTTGTGTGTCCTCGATAAGTAGAATGGATTCCGTTTCTGGAATAGCTTGAGAGAGGGCCCGTACTAAGGTTGTCTTGCCGGTTCCTACCTCGCCAGCAATTAGTATAGTTTTTCCAGAGTGGGCGACGAGGTATTCTAGGTATTTAAGGATCTCGTTTGGAGCAAACTCAAAATACTCAAGACCTCTTAGTGTTACTTCGCTGTGTCTTGCAATTCTCAAGGTGAGCATGGGCCCCATTCCTGGTGGGGAGAATGATTGATGTGTTACGCAAGCTCTCACCCTCGAGTCGATTGCTGTATCAACAACAGGTGTCGAACTCGTACAAGATTTACCTGCTCGTTTTAGTAAGTTTTCTATAAACGCTTGGTAGCTTTCGTGACAGGGAAAGGCTAAATCTGTTCGAAAATTTTTTCGTCCTTTTTGGACACTAATTTCATTGTAGGAACGCACGATGATATCGTTTATGTCAGGGTCTTGAACTAAAGAATTTAGGACACTGAAGTCTTCTAGTGACTGACTTAGAGTCAAAATTACGGTGTTTCTTTCTTGGCTTGAGAGTTGTTCTCCATGGAGCTCTTCTATAGATTCTACTAATTGAGAAATTTGAGCTTCTGAGAAGTCTTTTCTATCCTTGCATGAAGGATCTTGAGCTATGAAGTTCCTACACTCTTTAAGAATAAAATTGGCACTACCAGTGATTTTTTGTGAACCTCGGCTAAAGCTACTATTGAGTGCTTCTTCTCCTAGGTAACTTTTGCGAAGTTTATCAACTGGAATTAGACTAGCCATTGCTTTCTAGAAGAGTTTGATTTCGTTCGGAAAAAGATATTTCTTTCTCTTTTTCAGCTGGCTTTGTCTTGATCCAGAGAGAGTCCTCGGTCAGAACCCATGTCTTTCCATCAGGCCCCTTGGCTATGCCCTTCAGATTTTTACCCTCTAGAGAGCTTTGTTTACCGAATCTATTTCTTAGTTGATTTTCAGAAACGCTTAAAATGTCACTAGGTGAGTTGTCCTGTAGTCCTCTCATCGTGAAAGTTAATTTGCCAACAGAAGCTGCAGCTTTGATTTTCAGAGCTTGTTCTTGAGTAACCAATAAAGTCACTGTTGCTGGACTAGGGGTGTTGAATAGGGAAGCAGCCTCCGGTTCAGTCGATCTACCGGCAGAAAGAACTTTCACATTGTCAGCGATGACAGAGGCCTTTAACTCTCTTTGTTCAATCCTATTTTCTTTGATTAGAACGACATCAACACGAGTCCCAGATCTAACCCACCCCTCAACTGCAGATTCCAGATCAACTCTTACAGTGATAGCCCTCATCCCTTTAGGAATTCCCTCTGCAACAGGGTTATTCGTTTTTTTCGTATCTTTTAATGCGCTAAGGGGTATCGGGTTTAGCTTTTCTACAGAGTGCTCAATTATTGAGTTCTGATAGCTAGCCGTGGATAGAACTATGCCATGGGGAAGTCTTGAGCGTGGCCAATTAACATGAGTTAAAGGGACATCCCTAATTCTTTCGCCGGGTAGCAAAGTTCTAGAAGGTAGAGGTACTGTGACTTGCTCATCAATGAGGTTAGTCTCACTTTGGGTAATATTGCTAGAACTAGATCCCCCCAAAAAACGTGGAATCATTACACTCAATAAAATTAGTGTGACACCACCAACTTTACTAGTTGTGGAGTTTAGCAATTGGAAAGACCAGATTTTTTTCGGTTTTTTACCCATCTAATTCGGTGTCGTCCCTATGTTTACCGGAGCAGCGCTGAAGCCAACCCCAGAAAGGTAATTGGATATATTTTCATAGAAAAGGAACAGTCCTGCTGCCATCGCGACTACAGCACCAATGAAAAGAACTTGTTCCAAGGCTAAACTCCCTTTCTCACCTCTAATTTTGCAAATGTTCAGGTTCATTTTTCGTTAGCCCTCATTATGCTCGGCCCGTTAACGAGCTGCGCTGGTTTATAAAGATCTTTAATTATCGCCTGAGGGCGATCTTTTTGTTCTGTTGATTGGGTGTCTTGGAAAAGTTGCTCAGGAGAAAGAGATTTCTGAGGTCCTTTTTTATCAACTTGCAACTCATTTTGAGAAAAAGGGGATAGTAGTTCAGAGGGAGCTGGCAGCAAGGCTCTGCTATTTTGTTTGAAGTTTCTCAATTTATTTTTGACTGAGCCAAAGAGTAAATCCAATTGACTAGCTGTATTCTCCCTGGAGGCACTAGTTGCTTTTCCATTTAGCAAACCCTCCAATAGTTCTTTTAAGTTTCGCTGAGTTTGATTGCTCCCCTCTGTGTAAAAAGAGTTGCCAGTCCCTGGCCATTTCGCGGCAGCTTTATCGAGAGATATGGGGTGGCCATGAAAAATAATGCCGTTATGGCGACTTGAAAATTTCAAAATCGATTCTATATCTTGAACTTCCAGCCCAGTATCACTGGTTTCATTTAGAACGACATGGGTCTTAAAAGAGCCAGGTATAGACGATATTTTTTTCAAGGTTTGGTCTAAGAGATAGGCCGAAGCGGGGTCATCTGATGTTACTGCTAACACTAAATCTGAACGAGATAATAGGCTGAATGGTAAAATTCCTTCTGCCCCAGAACCGTCAATTAGAATGAGGTCGAATTTTTCCTTGAGAATTTCAACGGTCTCTAAGCCATACTCTAAGTAGTCTGGGTTTCGAAGCCATTTCTCTCTGACCTCGCTCTTACAAGATGGTGGTAAAAAGACATTTATTCCACTTAGCGTGGTTTCAATTGAGCTTTCAATGGTTTTGGTTTCGATTCTAAGACTATCTTCGATGACCAGATTTAAATCCAGACTGAAAGATCTTTTTGCTAACAGGTAATTGCTGAATGTCGAATGGGGAGATAAATCCAAAACAATAGCTTTTTTATCTATTTCTTCAGAGGAATGAGCGAGACCCGAGATGATGGATGTCACCCCAACTCCTCCTTTTGAGCCCTCAACAAATACAACTTTACCCAAGGCTTTAGACTTTTTCTTGGTTTCATCCAGGCCATTGATGGCATGAACTATTCTATAGATGGAGTCTTCAGTCTGGATTACAGGGACATCTGCTTTTTCAAACTTGTTTAGATTGAGAAGTCCCATGTCCGACTCTTCCAGGATAGCCAGGCAGGGTAAATCTGGGTGTCTGGCCTTTATTGAGCGAGCATAGTTCCAAGCAGAGTGAGCTCCAAGGCTGGGTCCTAAAATGAACGCATCAAAGTTACCACTTAGAAGCATTTCGTCGAGACTGAGAGGAGATAGCTTGTGCAGTAACAAGTGCCCGGTCTTCTCTCGACACCGGTCAAAACAATTTTGGATAAATCCTTGCAAGGCTAGCCTAGAGGCTGAGTCCTTATCAATACAGGCTATGTTCATCTTAAATACAACTCCATGAATCCCTGATACCTAAAAGTAACCTGAGTCCTGAGTTGTAGAGATTATACTGGGGCATACCTAATGGTTATGCCTCTTAGGTCTAACGGAAGTGATTAGTTAATTACCTTGGTCTATTTGATGTTGATAATCCTACTACTCGATCTCAAAAAAACCAGCCTACTTATGGCCTTTAACAACAACTAACTGTATGATTGTTACGCTAGTCGGACTACTTTTTCAAACTTGGTAGTCTGAAATTTTGTTGTTTTAGAAAATAACCGGCATATTCAGGGGGTTATAATCCTCCATATTTCCAGCTGGTTCGCCATTGAGATGCTTAGCGGTATGGTATTTCACGAATTTAGAAAAAGATCTTTTTCGATCGCCATTCTTCTTTTCTGTTTATTCCCTTCAATTGGAGCCGCGACCCCAGGGGATCATGTAATTTCTTTAGGGGGAGTTAGCTTCGAGTGTGAGGGTTGCTTGAAGATGGACGAACATATTTGTGCCCGTGGTTTAGGAGCTAAGAAGCAGAATGTGTCTTGTTCT
>CALIEE010000147.1 GCA_938022485.1 uncultured bacterium
TTGGCCACTACAGATTCACGAAGGCTGTTGTTGTGCCCATAGGCAATAACTGTTGATTCAGCTGAATACTCCTGTTGATAATAGTCCCGAATCACTTCTGCGTCCGCAATGATGCGAGTGGCAAAAAGTACTGAGCAATACTCTCCTAATCTGTACCAGGCTTTACCTAACCAGTTCCATTTTGCTCTTTTACGCTCAACTCCATCAACATTAACCGCCACCGGCATCCTAAAAAGCCTAAGTAGCCAAATGAACGGACTGTTCGCAGCATTGCAAACAAGAACAGCATCAACTCGATTTAGAACTAAGTGTAAAACACAGAGAATTGTATGAACTGGAGTATCCAAATATTTTGAACGAATAGAAGGAAGCAAAACCAGCTCAACCCCTTTGTAGAACTTACCGGGGTGCTTAACCACATGGCTCCTGCCATAGACCCGAACATTCATACCGGACTCCACCAACCGAGGGGCTAACTCTTCAGCAAAGGTTTCAAAACCACCGTATCGGGCAGGAATTCCTCTTATTCCACATATCGCTATCGTTTTAGACATTGCGCTCTAATTAGAATTGATACCTACAATTGATACCTACAATTGAACTTAAACCTTGTTGCTTCCCGTAGGTGGAAACAATACAGCCCCCCTTAATCTAGTGGCAGAAAACAATAATTCAGCCATAAAAGATACTTTATTTGGCTCTAAAAGACTTAATCGGCTAGCAAAATCATGAAAAATAGAAATTGACCATTATAATCAGCCATTTAGGTCTTTAAGTTAAAGCTAAATGAAACAATGTCCGATGATATACTTACGGGGCAGTTGGCAGTTCCCATTAAGCGTTTGGTTTACACCCGACTGAATGCTGCAAATTGACGACAAATAGGCATGACACCCAAATAAATACCTACCCTGCCAACTCCCCTCTTTTCTAGCTGTCTTCACCTTTTGTTCCCCCTCTTTTTCAGGATAAACTAAATCCCGACAAACACTATTTGTCGGAAAATAGCTTGTAATCAAAGGCCGATTTAAATCCAGATGAAAATAGAAGTAAAAAATCTGCTCCGCCGAATTAAAACCTTTTCTGAGGTAAAATCAATCCCTTCGGAATCGAAAAGAAAGTTTGACTGTTTTCCCCTGGCCTCACAGTCAAATACTATTTCTCTAAGACCCCTACCCGCTCTTTCTGTAATTGTTCCGGTTTATAACCATCGAATTTTTCTCAGAGCAGCTGTTGAATCAGTACTTAAACACTCTTACCAAAACACAGAGGTGCTAGTTGTAAACGACGGCTCTACTGATGGCGTGGAAGAAGTCCTAGAGGGACTAAAAAAAGAATTTTCAACTCAAGTCAAAGTCTTTGAGCAGCACAACCAAGGAATAAGCGCTGCCCTCAATTTAGGAATCCAAGCTGCTAGCGGTGAATTATTAAGCTGGCAATCAGCAGACAACCTTGTAAAGAACAGGGGCTATGAAAAGCTAGTAGATTTCATGGCAATCAACCCACATGTAGAAATCGCCTACGGTAATATTTCGCTGATCGACAATAAAGGAGCGCCTTTGATCACTGAGCGCTATCGTCCTCAGGATCAGCTATCGGGAGGATCGGCAACACTTCAGCTACCTTGTCAGGGTAATACTCTTTCCACCTTTCCAGATAATTTCTTAGGCTCGATGTTTATCTTCAGAAGAGAGACTGTTCTCGCCAGTAGTGGCTATCAATCTGGTCTTTTAGGTGCCGAAGATTATGCTCTAGCTTTAGAACTAGCTCGTTACGGTGAAGTTGCTCACATTGATAGCGAAGAAGTTCTTGGGGAATACCGTTTGCATCAGAACTCCCTCACAGCTGCTCTCTCTGCAGAAAAACTAGTTTCCCTTAACCACAAGCTTATTCAAAAAGAAGAAGTCCTGAGAAAAGAAATCGAAACTTCCTTTCCAACAGACAGTCAAATTGAACTATTCAATTTGGACGGTCTAGAATTTGAAGTTGAAGACTCTACTTCAGGGCCTCTCTCTGATCATTTTTTGTGGGAGTCTAGCCGGAAGATTACTACCGGTAAGCGTTTTGAAAATACCGAACTTAGTCCAAGTCTTAAAGCACTGCCCAAGCTTAAGCTTCCGGATTTTCTTTTACGAGCTAGAGACTCTAACTTTAGAGCACTTAACCCTGCTCCGACAAAACCAACACTTTTAATATGGCCTTGCTCAAGTAGCGATATTGGCCAAGCTCAAACCTTAGCTAGTGAATACCCGCAGTACGACTTCAGTCTTCTAGTCATAGACCGAGGCCAAGCTGAAGAGCTAACAACAAGGAACCAGCTTAGAATTTTAAATGTTTCGCTCGAATGCCAACAGGGTTCTGAGCAATTCAACAAGGCGCTGCTTTATATTTTAAGTTCAGTGAACGGAACCCTATCTATAAGCCAACCACCGGCAATGGCAGTAGCCGAGTTCCTCAGCCAAGCTGCACTCTCTGCTCTCGCCGGACTCAACATGGGCATCTATGACCCGAAAATGGAACTTAAGAGCCGAGCGTTGCTCAGAGCACCACATGTTTATTCTTTTATTGATCAGGCTAGCTTTCAAGATTTAATAAGACCCTCTGATGCTTGGCTCAAGTATGCAAGATCGGACAGGACTAAGACTTTTCTAGCTTCTCATCTACAAGGCGAGTCATTGGCCACTCTGGGTCGAGTAAAAGCCCAAACTCTCTAGACTACCCAGACTCTCTAAATAAAAAAACCGGGCGTTAGGCCCGGCTACAAAAACCACAAGCGTTAAATTCGCAATTTTCTAGAAACAAAGAAAAGCGCGAATAGAACGCTTGCTTTAAGACAGAAGCTATTGGAAGTCTCTGTCCATAATGGTCTTTCTACCATCGGCCTTGGCGTTCTCAATCGCCTGACGACACATTTGCTTAACACGTTGAGATAATACTTCAGGAACATTGTTAGAAGTGTTCATCTCAGCTTCTTCTTTGATATATTTTTTTAGCTTACTAACAACTACAAGAACTTCTTCGGCCATGGAATTATCTCCGCATAAGTCGGGAGTACTCCGAACTACATGAGCCCGAAATCTCCGAATTAAAACAAGTTCTCCCCGGATGGGAAGCCTATCAATTACCTATAAGGGGTAGCAGTAAGATTGTCAGCTGGCAATATTTTCGTTTTCACAACAAACTTATAAGCTTTTCGCTTCAGGGGGCTTTTACACAGCTTTGAGAGATGTGGGTAACTAAGCTAGGTGGCTGAATTCAACTAGATAAAGCCAGTCAATTACTCATCTTCAACTTTCGCAGCAAAATTAAGTAGAATTGGAGAAGCAATAAAAATTGAAGAATAAGTTCCCACAATCACCCCAATTACCAATGTGAATGCCAAGTCAGCGACCGCTCCTCCCCCAAATACGAAGAGAACGAAGACCACAAAGAAGGTCGTCAAACTGGTTAGAAAGGTTCTACTTAGAGTCTGGTTAATACTGAGATTAATTAGATCGCTGAGGCTGGTACCAGCTCCTTTCTTAAGTCCGTACTTCTTAATGTCTTTCTCAATATTTTCTCTAATTCGGTCATAAACGATAATCGTATCGTTTAGGGAATAACCGACAATAGTTAAAAGACCGGCGAGAACTGCAGCACTAATTTCTCTACCAGAGGCAACATAAACTCCAGAAGTGATAATAATGTCATGCACCAGGGCCACAATTGCTCCGATAGCAAAGCGAAACTCAAATCGCACCGAGATATAAACTAGGATTATTAACAGAGCCACTATCAAGGCAGTAAGACCATCTTGGCGAATTTGTTTACCTATAACAGCCCCCACACTATCTTCCTTTAACAGCTCAAAACTCGCCCCTTCAACCGTTCCTAAGGCGTCTCTTATCTTCTTTCCGACTTTGGCATCCTCTGACCCACTACTCTTCGCTGCCTGAGCTAGTGACTTCTTAATTCTAATCGAGAATTCCTGACCGGCGGTAGCAGATAAACCAGACTGGTCTAGCACGCTAGTTCCGAATTTTTGAACAATTGCATCATTCATTCCGGCAGTAGAGAGAGCTGAACGTATCGCTCCAGCTTCTACAGCCTTGTCAAACTTAACGACAACTTCTGCTCCTCCAAGGAAATCCAAGCCATACTTCGCCTCTCCGCTACCAAACCAGAAAAAGATACTGGCAGCGATTAAAGCCAAAGAGACAATAAAGCCAATGCCTCTAAAACTCATGAAAGGAACATTGGTATTTTCAGGGATGATTCTCATTTCTTATACCTGCTTACGAATTCAAAATATCGGGTTTTAATTTAGGTCCTCTAGGCTGCGTCTAGCAATCAAATGCTTAATTCACCCTGACTATCTCTGACCTTAAAAGCTCTAAAGAATGCATATGATACAACCAATGCTGAAAACACACTGGTCAGTATTCCCAGACAAAGTGTGACAGCGAAGCCCTTAATCGGTCCGGTTCCCAACCAATAGAGCACAAGTCCTGTAAGGAAAGTGGTGATGTTGGCATCCATAATAGTCCAGTGAGCCTTAGAGAATCCTCCTTCAACAGCTCCGGCTGGAGTAGCACCCGCCCTAAGCTCTTCTCGTATACGCTCAAAGATGATCACATT
>CALIEE010000148.1 GCA_938022485.1 uncultured bacterium
TCTGAATTGGCAGTTTTCTTTGAAGAAAAATAAACTTTTTTGGTAATTTTTAGGTTTTGTTCCAGGGGGAGGATGTTTCATCGATGATCTTGGAGTTATAGAATAGTTGCCAAGTGAGAAAGTTTTCCCATTCCAATCATAAATGCGAAAAATACTAGTTTCTTGCCATGATTTTGACCCTCGATGATTGTTTTTACAGCTTACGATTTCTGTTCATGGCTAGACGGAAGCTTGCTTCAAAAACTAATGTTAGCAGAGCTATCTGAATTTGATCTTATTGGATATAGTTTCTTTAGGATTAGTACTATTCTTCAGGTTTTTCTCGGGCAGAATGTCTGAGAGCGGGAAAAAACTCTTCTGACCAAGCTCTAGTTGTTCCCCTCTGGCCCTGATAATGACCTGTTCCCTTCTCTCCGTATGCAACTTCAGGGGGTGTCTCCATCTGGTAAAAAACAATTTGGGCAACTCTCATTCCTGTGGCTAGTCTTCTAGGATAGGGACCCAGATTCTGAAGTTCTAGAGTGACTTGACCTTGAAAGTTACAATCAATCCAGCCGCTAAGGCTATGGTTTAGCCAAAGTCGTCCCAAGGAGCTCTTAAGTTTTAGGTCCCCAACAACATCTCTTGGTAAAGCTATGACTTCTGCTGTCGTGGCAAGCACAACCTCGTTTGGAAATAGGACTAGCTCCTTAGCATGGAATTCTTCAGGATCTCTGGTTGGGCAGATCCAGTGGTCCCCCAGTGTGATATCATAGCTAGCTGGGTTCACATTTTCAGGACTAAAAGGTTCAACCCCTCCTTCACTACCCCATTTTTTTATCCAATGATCAGGTTTTACCATTTCCCTTTTTCCTTTGTTCTGAAAGCTCTCTTGCGAGACTCTCAATGATTCTTTCACTAACTTTGGTGCTCTCTAAAACCCGGTCATTAAGACTGATGCCACGCAACCAGTTGGAGCAAAAAATAAGGCCTGGGTTATTTTCTTCGATCTTGTTTATTGACTTAACTAGCTCATGGTGTCCAAGTGGGTAGTTGGGAATGGAGTTTTTCCAAGCCTTAACTTTCAGAACTATGGGCTTGGCTTCGGATCCAATCAATTGATTTAGTTCTTCAACAACCTGCTCTTGCCACTTAGTGTCTTCTATATCAGATGCTTCAGGTAGGTGGGCTCCTCCAGAGAAGCAAGTGAGAAGATGTTGATCCTCAGGGCTTCTTCCTTCGAAAACGCTAGAGCTAAATATTGCACCCATTAAAGCAAGTTTTTCACTGGGTGGAATCAGGGCGCCAAAGCCGTCAAGTGGTTCTGAAACTGCTTTTTTAGGATAACTGAGTTGCATAACTCCCACTGAGGCATGGGGAATACTATCGATATCTTTACTGAGAGCTGGGTCTAAATTTTTTACTAAATGCGAAGTTGCTTTAGCTGGGGTGGTTAAAACCAGGTAGTCGGATACGACTTCACGTCCATCACTTGTTTCAATAAGCCATTTTTGATCGTCTTTTTTAAAACCGGTTATTTCGGTCTTCATCCACTTTTCTTTTATTTGAGCACTTAGAGCTTCAACTAGAGTGCTAAGTCCCCCATTGAAACTTCCAATCTTGTTCTTTTTCTTATTTTTTCTGAGAGTTTTAGCTAGGCCTAGGAATAAAGAGTGATACTCTTTCTCTAGTTGCCACAAAGTGGGCAGAGCGCTTCTTGCGCTAAGCTTGGTGATATCTGCAGCCCAAACCCCACTGAGTCCAGCAGCTACTACTGTATTAGTAAATTCTTCACCGAAGTGACGGGACATGAAACGCTGAACCGACTCATCTTCCAGTTTGTGTCGTCGTGGTAGGACAGCCGCCATTAGCCTAAGCTTCGCTGCTGCTGAGAGTAATTGAGAAGAGACCAAATCCATTGGCTTGAACGGCACTGGGTCTAGTCTAAATCCTCCGACGGGCTTTCTCCTAGCAATGTATCTCTTTTTGGCAGTGTCTTTAGGGTTTAAAACTTTTTCCTCTAGTCCGAGAGTCAAAATCAGCTCAGCCATTTCGGCTTTGATCATGGCTGAGTTTGGGCCATTCTCGATTAAGAAATCGCCAGCTGCTTCAGACTCTATTACTCCTCCTTCTGTCTGCTTTTTTTCCACCAGCAGGCAATCAACCCCAGCTTGCTGAAGTCTAAAAGAAAGAGAAAGGCCCGAAAGTCCGGCTCCAACTATGGTCACTTGAGTTTTCTTTTTCACTGCCAAGTAGAAGATGAGTTTTTGATTGTATCAACAAAAGCACGAACGGAGTCGATAGGTGTTCGTTGTAAAACACCGTGACCTAGATTTGCTACATAGCCAGTAGGGCTGGATAAGTCAGAGAGCATTTTTTTTGTTTCTATTTGAACAGAGCCAGCCGATTTGAAAAGAGATCCGGCTTCGTAGTTTCCTTGAACGGCTATTTTTTTAGCTTTCGCCAGTTCTAAAGTTTCAGTTAGAGGAGTTCTAGAGTCGATTCCAATACAGTCTGGAGCAGCTTCGAGCATGGCGGGTATTAGATGATTCGCTCCATTGGCATAATAAATGATTGGGGTGCCAGTCTTTTTTATTTTTTCAATGATTCTAGCCGCGGGTGAAAAAGCTATATTTCGGAATTCTTTTTCAGGTAGCAGTCCGGCCCAGGTATCAAATAGTTGGACAGCATCAGCTCCGGCTTCGATTTGCATTAGCAAATACTCTTCGATGACATCGGCTAGTTTATTGAGTAGTAGTTTTAGCGCTTCCGGGTTTTGGTTGGCGAAGACCAAACTGCCAGCAAAGTTTTTTAACGGTCCTTGGTCAAGGATATAACAAGCTAGAGTCCAGGGAGCTCCGGCAAAGCCTAGAATGGTCTTTTTGTCTTTTTGATTGTTGTTAAGCTCTTTTTTTAGAGAGCTGATAGCTTGACCAACAAAAGAGCATTGTTCAGCGACACCTTGAGTCTTTAAGGCCTCGACATCTGAGATCATCTTAATTTTATTTTCTATTGAGGGCCCAGGGTTGAAATCTATACCAATCCCCATTGGCTCTAGCGGCAGCAAGATATCGGCAAATATGATCGAAGCATCCATGTCGAATTCTTTCATTGGTTGCAGAGAGACTTCGACCGCTAGTTCGGGGGAACGGCATAATTCTAAGAATGTGTAGCGCTCCTTGAGGGCTCTATATTGCTTCATATATCTGCCAGCCTGGCGCATTAGCCAGACCGGGGGGCGAGGGATATCTTCAAAGCGTAAGGCTTTTAACATTAGTGGGGATTCTGACATGGCGGGTTTTTAGCAAAGGGTTAGTAAATGAGTCAAAATTAGAAGTATTATTTGTTGTTCTAGTGGCTCGGCAGGCTGTAGGTAATGGGTAGGAGAATTAGTGACTTGAGCAAATTGCGTATTCATAGCATTCGGCATGTTTCCTTTGAGGGAATTGGGCGAATAGAGAACTGGGCCACGGAGAAGGGGCACAATCTTTCTAGTACCCTGATTTACGAGGGAGAATCTCTCCCAGAGCCTGATAGTTTTGATTGGTTGGTGGTAATGGGAGGGCCGATGGGGGCTTACGAAAAAGATAAATTCCCTTGGCTTGTTAAAGAAATCGAATTTATCCGGCAGGTCATAGCCTCAGGAAAGCAAGTTTTGGGAATTTGTCTCGGTATTCAACTAATAGCTGAGGCACTTGGGGCTGAAGTCTTCAAAGGAAAGCCAGGAATGGAGATAGGCTGGTTCCCGGTGAAGCTTACTGAGGCCGGCCAAAACTCCCCGTATTTCGAAGATTTTCCTAGAGTTTTCACTCCTGTTCAATGGCATGGCGATACCTTTGATTTGCCAGAGGGGGCCGAGAGGCTTGTGGAGGGGAGTGTCTATGAAAACCAATCTTTTTCTTATGGTAGTAATGTGTTGGGACTTCAGTTTCACCTAGAGTTTTCAGCTAGCTGTATTGATCGGCTGGGCAAAGGAGCGGGAATTCCTAATCCTGGTTCAGGGATTCAAAGTTTGGAAGAGGTTTTGTCCCGAAAAGATTTGTTTTTGCAAGGGGAGCTATTACTGCAAAAGCTACTGGATAATATGGCTAAGAGGGCCGCTTAGCTATGCGCTAGTTTCGATAGATAGACTCGATTTCGCCTAGGTATTTTTCAACTACTTTTTTTCTCTTTAGTTTTAGGGTTGGGGATAGTAACCCATTTTCAATTGTAAAGTCCTCGGCCAGTACTCTGTACCGTTTTACTTCTTCGTAGCTCGCTAGGTCCGCATGAACTTTGTCTATTTCGCTGTCTAGTAAATCTCTCACTTTAGGATGATCGGCTAGATTGCTTAGAGAATGATCCTCGCCAGGCAGATTAGCTGCCGCCCAAGAAGCGATATTTTCAGGATCAAGAGTAAATAAGCCCACTAAATAGGGTTTTCTATCCCCATAAACTAGAGCTTGGGATACAAAAGGTATGGTCTTTAACTTACCTTCTATTTTTTGAGGCGGAATGTTTTTCCCCCCAGCATTGACTATCAAGTCTTTCTTTCTGTCGGTTATTTTAATGAAACCTTCGGAGTCAATTTCAGCTATATCTCCGGTGCTAAACCAACCTTCCTCTGAGAAAGATTTTTTAGTAGCTTCGGGCATGCGATTATAGCCGACTGCAACATTGGGACCGCGCGTTATTAGCTCACCGTCTTTTTCTAATTTTACTTCAACATTTCGAAAAACTCTTCCGACTGTGCCAAAACGGTTCCTCTGCTTTGTGTTAGCTGAGAGGGCAGGGGTGGTTTCGGTGAGTCCATAGCCTTCGAGGATTAGAATCCCTAGAGAGTCAAAGAATCTTGCTACTTGTTCATCTAATGGTGCCCCACCGGATACGCAGTGAGACAGCTTGTTTCCAAAAACAGAAGTTCTTATTTTCTTGATAACTTTATCAGCTAAGGTGAACCTAGTTTTATCAACTGGGCCAAGTGAACCTTTCTGTTCAAGCTTGTCCTTAAGTGGTTTCCAGTTCCCCATAGCCCATGCAATTAGTGGTTTCATGATCAAGCCTGCAGTGCTTGTCTTTCCCTGAACTGAGGTCATCACTTTTTCATAAATCCTTGGCACGGAAGGTAGGATTTCTGGGTTAGAGTTTTGAATGTCACTGAAAAGTTGCTTAGCATCAAACTCTGATTTTCTTTTATTTACTATCGCTGGGAAAATTAAGTCTCCACCTGCAGCAATTGCCCCGTAGAAAATGAATCTGGCAAACGAGTGAGCTAGGGGAAGAAATAGAAATACTCCGGATCCGCTTCCAATTAGTCCGCTGAGCAGTAACGAGTTTAGCAGGGAAAGATGATTGTCGTGAGTTTGAACTACTCCTTTAGGTATTCCAGTTGTTCCGGAGGTATAAACTATTGAAGCTAAGTCAGTTCGTTTTACTTTAGCCAAGTCGTAGCGAACTAGTTCAACCATTTCCGCTGTTTCTACTCCTTTGGAGTATTTTCCAGGTTTTATGATTTCCTGCCAGTCGTAGAGGCGAGATTGAAAGTTACTTGATTGAATTTGTTCGAAGCAAATCACTCCTTGAATATTAAGCTTTACCTCTCCGCCATCGAAGCCTTCAGTTTCCGGAATCGAAGAAGGGGCTGAATCAATCTCAGCGAGTTTGTCTAGCTGCTCTTGGTTCTCGCAAAAAATTATCTGTGCTTCAGAGTTCCAAAGAATAAATGCCGCTTCGGAAGAAGTTAACGAATGGTAAACTGGAGTGGATATTGCTCCTAAGCTCAGAATAGCTAGGTCTGCCAGGGCCCATTCAACCCTGGTGAAGGATAGAACTGCAACCTTGTCCCCCTTCTTCACTCCTAACTCATCTCTGAGAAAAGATGCTACTCGCGCTACCTGACTAGCGGCTTCTCCCCAAGTTAGCTCATTCCATTCACCAGAGTCGAAATCTCTGCTTTTAGCGAAAAGTCGCCCACTCGATGCTGCCGCAGTATTAAAGAATCTCTGCCCTAGGTTTTCTTCAAGTATGTCATCAGGGCGAGGAGCGTCTATGTCAGTGTGATCGCTATTCCCCCATCGGGAGTTTGTCAGAGTTGTTCCTTGAGGGCGCAGGTCTTGCTTAGAGTTCACTGGAGTTGAAGATATCTTTGGTTTATCGAAATCTGGATGTTATCACGATCCAAAAGCTTCGAAATTGCTTAGAGCTGATATTCAAAACTTCCGTTTGGACTATCCACCTTTACTATGTTTTGGCTATCGGAGTCAGGGTTTTTTTCAACTCGACCAATTATTCCTGCTTCAACGCCCATAGACTTGGAGGTTTTTATAATGGATTCAGCCGCAGATTGCTCGCAGTATACCTCCATGCGTTGCCCCATGTTGAAGACTTGGTACATTTCCTTCCAAGGAATGTTTCCAGTTTCTTGAATCAAATTGAAGACTGCTGGAACAGCAAGTAGCTGGTCTTTGACGTATATATTTCCTTTTCCGAAACGAATTACTTTGCTTAGGGCCCCACCCGAAACATGAATACAAGCAGAAATTCGACCAAACTCAGACTCGAAAATTTTCATTAGGACCGGAGCAAAAGTTCTGGTTGGAGAAAGCAGTGCTTCCCCTACACTCATGCCAAGGCCATCGGGTTGATCGTCAACTGCGAAAGGGCCCGTATAAACAACAGAGCTGTCAGTGTTGGGGTCTACGACTTCGGGATATTTCTCGCAGTATTCTTTCTTTAGTAGAGTATGGCGAGCAAGGGTTAAACCATTTGACCCTATCCCAGAGTTTTCTGCCTCTTCCCAAGAGGCTTTCCCAGCTCCAGAAAGTCCGACGATGACTTGGCCAGGTTTGATATTGTCGGTTGAAAGTAGATTTGAGTGTGCAATGCGACCTGCAATAACAGCATCAACAGCTAGAGTTCTGGTGACATCCCCGCAGTCAGCGGTTTCCCCGCCACCTAAGGTGAAGTTTACATCGTACTTCGAAAGAGTTTTTTGAAGTTTAATGTAGGAAGAAATTATTTCCGCGACTACTTCGTCCCCAACGAGCTGAGCGTTTCTGTTTAAAAGATTGGCAACAACTAGACCTTCCGGTTTGCCTAAACAGATCACATCGTCAAGGTTCATCACCAAAGCATCTTGGGCGAGGCCTCTGTACCACTTGGGGTCCCCGGACTCTTGGGCTGCAATATATGCAGTCACCGATTTAGTTCCAGCACCATCGCAATGAAGAAAAGAACTGTAGTTTGAATCGCCTGCGATATCAGGTGTTAGCTGGGCAAAATGACTTGCCTGGTGACCAGCTCCTGCTAGATCTAGGGCTTTATGCAACCCTGCTTTGGATGCGGAAGCTCCCAGCTTATCGTAGTTG
>CALIEE010000149.1 GCA_938022485.1 uncultured bacterium
TAAGGGAATTGAATACTTTATCCAAGCCGTTCCTGCCGTTATTGAAAAACATCCCACTGCTCGCTTTGTAATAGTAGGTGGTGAAAAGGAAAAAGGTTTTCAAAAAAACCTTACAAGCCTTTGTGAGCAGTTAAAAGTCGAAAAGCAAGTTCATTTTGCGGGACATAGTAATAATATACCAGGAGTCATGGCTTCTCTGGATATGCTAGTCGTACCTTCTTTAGATGAGCCTTTTGGCTATATAAACATTGAGGCTGGAGCCAGCGGTGTGCCAGTCATTGCTTCAAGAGTAGGTGGTATTCCTGAAATAATTGTCGATGAAGAAACTGGCTACCTAGTTGAAGCCAAAAACTCCCAGCAAATCAGCTCCAAGATTTGCAAGCTCTTAGAAAAGCCGAGTTTAAGAGCCGCTATCGGGCAAGCGGCTCGAAAAAGAGTAGTTGAAAACTTCTCCCCGGAGCCTTCCTTGAAAAAATGGGAAAAGGTTTTCGAACGACTGACACAGAATAAAGACTAAGAGACTGCCCTGAGATTAGCTGAGTCCGGGCGTACCCCCATATTGTCCTTTCCTAAGCAATTACAGGCCTATGGCTACATTGATTAGTCTAAGGGCAAACCAGTATAATTGTAATTCTAGAGTGACAAACAACAATTTTATTTTCTGAATTGATTTGCAGTACTTTCAATTCGGATAACCTAGCCTCCCAGCTGTTTTTATTAGGTCTCCTCTCTTTAGGGGTTCCTGCCAGTTTTCGTTTTCTTGTTTTCTCAGGCGCAGGTTATCCGGGCAGGGTTGGTTCTCCTAATTGAGCAACCTAAAGAGTAACATGTCCGAAGATTCCATTTGCCGTAAATCTATATTGGGAAAAGAGAACACTAGAAAGAGCTCCAATTGGAAACTTTTTCGCTCGAAGTCTATTCAGATCGCAGTAATTCATCAGGCTTTAAACCCTCCAGCCGTAGATGGGGTAATCAAACCTCGAAAAAGAACCGGGTTTAGGGATGGAGGAGCAGATATTGCTTTTGCCCTTAGGCGCTCAGGCCACAATGTAATTACCCCTGTGCACCTTCCTTCGCCCAAGCTTGACGACGATTGGACTTTTCCCGACACAAAGAGGGGAATCGCAGCGGCACTACAAAAAGGGGCTGAGTTAATTTGGGCAAACACCGTTTTGTTTCGAGGCCATCCACTAGAAAAATTGCTTCGAACCTACGATTTGCGAACAGTTGGTCAAATGTCTGACAATGTTCATCTTTTCGACGACAAACAACTAACCAACCAACTAATCAGAAAAAAAGGCTGCTCCACTCCTGAGAGCTTTATGATTGTAAATGACCTGTTCAGAGAAGTGCCTGGACTTGTTCCTGTATCAAAGCTCAGTGAACAAAAAATTTCCTCGCTAGGGTTTTCATTTCCTTTAATAGTCAAACCCGTCAGAGGCCTTGGCTCGCAGGGAGTTCGTAAAGTAGAGAATCTCTCTGAGCTTGCAGTAGCTGTTAGAAAACTTTTTGCTGACACTGTTCCGGTAAATGGGGCTCCCTGCTCTCGTTTTGGAAACGCCTTGATTGTAGAGGAGTTTCTTCCTGGTCAAGAATTATCGGTCACAGTGATGCCTCCGGGCTACTATAAAATCATGGGCAAAACCCTAAATTTTGAATATCATTGGGCACTTACCCCAGTGAGAAGAACTCGTCATTTCGACGGAATTGCCCCAGGTGCCAGAATTTGTCCATTTTCTAGCTCCAGTGAATTGCTTCCGATAGAGGAGGCGGCCTCTCCAAATTTTCAAGGTTTGCTAAGACAATGCGAAGCTGCTGCCGAACAAGTTGGGGCAACGGCTCCAATTAGAATTGATTCTCGAGCTAGCAAAAGTGGCGAAATAAAACTTTTCGATCTGAACATGAAAGCAGAATTCACAGGGCCAGGCCGCCCGAAACGAGCAGGCAAAGAAAGTCTCAGCTGCATTGCTGCCCAATCAGTTGGCTGGAACTATCAAGATTTTGTTTCAAATGTCTTGGCTAACTTCAATTGAACAATACCTACCTTCAAGTAATAGACCGATAAGTTTCCGGCATTGCGGTCAAATAAGTCCTATTTTAAGGGCTTTCCCTAGGTTCTTTTATCAAGATCTTTTGATTAACTTAACTAAGCCTCCTAAGAGAAGCGCAAAAACTTAAACGATTGTGTTGCGGAAATAAAAACCAAAGATGGTAAGTGAGCGAAATTTTTTCGGTGAGATTTTTAACCACATTCTGCCTAGCAGCGTTGCTGTACGTTCTTCTTCTGGCCCTTTTTGAAAAAGGCGAGGATACCCCTGTAAAACAATCAATTCTAAAACAATCAACCGGCTCTTCCAGTTCAGCACTCCTGATATATCAAGATAGTAATCTTGATAAAATGGTCTCTACTAGCGAAGCCGCTTAGCTTGAGAAAGAAATAAGATAAGAAAAAGGCCCGCAGCTAAAAAATAGGCCTCTGGAACCATTGCCTGGATTATTTCAACCTCCTCTTTTCCAGTAGCTCGCCCAGTAAGACTTCTTCTGTGGCTAATCGCTTGCTCCATTGCATCTCCGAGTAAATGTCGACTTTGCCAAACTGAAGCAAGCTGTAGGAAACTTGTTAAACACACCCAAAAAATAGACTTCTTACTAACTTGGTAAATAAAATAGGAAGTGATGAAATATAGTAAGGCGGAAAAAATACTATAGGATACGGTGGCAAAAGAGTTTAAATAAAAGCCAAAAACGGGAAAATCTACTGGATATAAGGTCCAATAGTAAAGGGCCTTGCAGCCAGAACTAAAGCAAAAATAGGCCAAAAGCATCGTAAGCCAACTTTCCCTACGCAAGATTTCAGACTCAACAATGAAAACTCTTTTAGATTTTCCTTTTTTATCCAGCTCTCGGCTCTGATAAATGCCTAAGAGCCAAGCACCAACATTTCTTTGAAAAACCCGAAGAACAATCAGCTCGATCAAACAGCATATAAGAAAATTAACCCCGAATTCATCAATTCCAAAAGCTTTCGGCAGAAACAAACTACTAAGGAGCTGCAGCAAAGCACTTAGAAAAAAATAATCGAGAAGTAGAGCAAACAGCACTCTCTTTTTCGAAGCTTTTAAAAACTGCATTGATGAAACCCTTATGAAGTCTGCTCACTTCTAAAGAAGTATGCTCTAGCTTACCGGTCTTGGTCGCTACTGCTAATTGTTATTCAATGAGGCAAACCACTAGTCGCAAAAAGAGTTAACCGCCTGATATTACTGGACCAATCGTGTTCTTTATTAGGCTCCTTCACTGTTCTAGAACACTTTCTTTTGTTAGCCTAGGTAGACCTTCGCCTCTAAGGCGGAAGTGATTTTGGCCTGTGCTCCAAAGACACTTAGGCCAAATCTATACTCTTTGACATCTCTTGTTCGAGCAGCTCGAAAATTAGGTTTTCGATAAGATCCCCCGAGTTGAGAACTCCTTATAAGCTTCGCTCTACTCAGTGGATTTTATCGTCCCACAACCAGAGAGAATGCTATGAAACTAATATTTAGAAACCCACTAAAGTCTCAGCCTTCGGTGGCTAAAGATTTCCCTCAAGCCTATGACCTAGCCGTCTGGCAAGGAGGAGATGGAGAAGCTGCTTTAACAGAGTTAAGAAGAACACTTAGCTTAGCTAAGTTTGAGGAAATATTGGTCGGCTTTAAGGGTGAGATCGGTGAGTTTCTTATTCAAGAAACTAAAAAACTTTCCCCTAGTTCTATTGTTTCAAGTCACGATTTTGGTGATGACCCATCTCTACTTATCGAAGAAGAATTGGAGAGCTCTTTTTCCTTAGGGATCTTTTGCATAGACCCGAGACTAAACTCGCTTATCCCTCAACAAAAATGCGACCTCGTTGTCCGTCTACCTGGGGGTTATTGCAAAGATGGAGGACAAATGTCTCAAACTATTCAGGTGCTAAAAGATATGGAAATTTCTCCAGAAGTCGTACTTCTGAGCGGTCATAATGACTGCAAATGCGAAGGCGCAGAAGACATTTCATTCCGGAAAGATGATTGTTTTGGGCAAAAGTCTTGGATGGTGCAACCCGCTAAAAATGCTTGGGGCTCTGCTTCTATCCAAATAAAGAAGCTCCAAGTTCCAATGGCAAAAAACTAAGAGGTCTATTCTCAGTGCTTCGTTCTCAGTAGCTCGGTTTTCACTAGGTTATTTATCGAAAAATCGAGCTGCTCTGAACGCCTTTCCGGAGCCTACCAATTAGAAAAGAGATTTCACTGTAAGTAAAATTTGAGAATAGAAAGGTGGTAGACAAAGCTATTGCAACATTCTGAAGTTCCAAAGATAGAACGTCAAAACCAATAAGACTATCACCTTTCTAAAGTCTAAGGGTCAGAGAGTTCTAAACGAACTGTGCCCCACCAGTTGCAATAACAATCAGCTAGTACAAATTTTCATGGCATTATCTATAGTCGTATTCCGAACTCGAACGCCAATTACACCACGAAACAATCCGGCAAAAAAGTAAGGTCTAGTCCAGTTCAAACTCCTTGCTTTATCAAGAACGTTTATTAAGTCGCTCTCTGACGAAAGGTTCAGAAAACGAGATTCAGCAAGCTTAAACTCTCCAATATTCTCCGGATCAGGGCAATAAAATGCTACCAAGTACCCAGGTTGATCAATGCCAAGCTTTCTTATTGCGTCATAACGACTGGAAGCAGGCAGGCTAAAACGAAGAGGATGTCCATCATAGAAATGAACCATTTCCTCCGTCAGACTTATGCTTTTTAATTTGGTTCTTAACTCAGAAAAAGCAATAGCTCCTTCCCATCTATCCAAGCCTTCACCAGTTCCACCCGATCTCAAACATTTTAAACTTAAAGTCTTTTGGTCGAGGGATACTTCTCCTAGCCATAAAAAGTCAGTCATTTTTTAGTTTCCTCATCGGTTGAGAACCTGAACTCTTAAAAAGAACTCAAGTTCTCAACCAGGAAAACTATCAATAAAACCCTATAAGCTTCATCTACCGGGGCTGCTTCTAACATAAGATATAAAATTTGTCATTATTCAACTTGATATTTCGCTGGGAAGTGCTTGTAAGTAACTGGTTTATATCAAAAAATAGAGCTGGGCAGCGGAGGCTGTGTTTTGAAGAATCTGTAGGGAAATGGATTAGAAAAAAGTGGGAGGCAGCATGATATCCTTAAAAAACTGCCTAAATTCCACCTTTACTGATTACTAGACTTTGTCTTTTTCAATTGCGGTCATAGGCGTAAGTGATAGTAGCCCTGGCGCCATTTCCGCTTTACCACAGTGGTAACATAAGGTTCCATTCTCTAATCGAATGAAATCTATCCCTAGTTCTTTGAGAACTCTTACAGCTTCCTCAGTATCCGTAATCCTTTGGTTCGTACAAATTTTAATTCGAACATTCAGTGGCTCTCCATTTTCTCTAGCAAAACAGATTCCATCAAATTCGCT
>CALIEE010000150.1 GCA_938022485.1 uncultured bacterium
CTGAATTGGATAATTGTCAACAATCACTTTGAGTGTGAAAGCGTTGTAGGCATTGATCCAGAATGCCAGTTTCTCATCAGAGGTAGCAGCCTCATATTCAGAGGTAGTGATTGCCGAGAGTTTTTCCAAATAGCCATCAAGTTCTTTCGGCGAAGATTTTAGTCCATTGTAATTGACCAGACCTTTCTCGTTTACGAAAGCAGACAAAACCTTCGCGTAGTCATCGTGAAGTTTATTCCCCAACTTATCAGAGGCAAAGGCTGTAACCGGAAGTACAAGTACAGTAAGAACCAATAGAAAAATTCTAGTCATAGTAAAAAATATCTCGTAAAACTACTGCTTAGCAGCAGCCTCCATCAGAGGCTTCTCCTGGAGCAGCTGCGAACGTGGCTGGTTCGCAATCAAAAAGACCAAAATGTTTGCTGCGGTCTCCTTCAACTTTAAAATGCTTCTTGAACCTTGTTTCTTCCAACATGGCAGCTGTGTTGCCACAGACAAGCATTGGACGATCTTTCTCAAACAAATGATGGTCATCTAACTGAAAAGCAGCTGGTGTTTCAGCAACTGTTCCCAGGTATGTGGCCACCTGACCATAGTCTTCACAGCGGTCTTCAAGAGATTCGATCTTAAAGGCTCTTACCGTAGACGAAACAAATTCAGCCATGCCCAATTTTTTTTCTATCTCTGGGTTTAAGATTTCAAGAGGTCTTTCAGTGATAAATCTGAAATCTACGCAACCTAAATCATTGAGTATACGCCTAAAGTCTTCTTTATAGAGGGCTCCAGAAATACACTCACCGTGAAGGATGGGATCTTTTCTTAATTCGTCAGGGACTCTTCTTAGGGAAAATACGTCTGAGAAGTAGAGTTCACCGCCAGGCTTTAGAACTCTGAATATTTCTGACAGCACTTGTGGTTTGTTTGGGCTTAAGTTGATAACGCAGTTTGAAACAACTAGGTCCACGGAATTGTCCTCAATGCCTAGAGCTGAGAGATCTTCAATAAGGCCTTTCTTAAACTCGACGTTAGGCTTAGAGTAGCCAAACTTCTCCGTATGCCAAGGGATGTGTTCGAAAGCGACAGCCAGCTGCTCGTCGGTCATATCAACTCCAATTACCCTACCTTTTTCGCCTACGAGTCTAGAAAGCACGAAGCAGTCGCGACCTGAGCCGCAGCCTAAATCTAGAACAGTAAGTCCTTCAAGAGCGTCTGGAATTGGAGAGCCGCAACCATAGAACTTTTTACTAACTTCTGGATGTATTTCACACAGAGTAGATTTAACATGGTCAGGGATTGCATCGATACTACAACATGCATCTGTTTTTAAGTCAGCACTGGATGCTAAAGTTTTACCGTAATAATCCTGAACTGCTTCTCTTGTGCTTGACTCGTTTTTCATTTTTATCTTATTCCCTTATCTTTGGTACAACTCTGCTAATTTTTCTTCAGACCAGCCCGCTTTCCAAGCTAGTAGTATAAATTGATTTGTTAGACTTGTAGTGAAGGCGCCCTTTCTTTGATACCTGCGCGAGCTAGTGACTATTTTGTCACCTACCGTTTCTAGCGGGCCATTTTGCTTAATTCTCTTAACCAAATCAAGGTCTTCGAGAAGAGGTATGTCTTTGAAGCCTCCAAGCTTCTGAAAACTATCCTTTTTTATAAAAAGTCCCTGATCTCCATATGGTAAACTGAAGAGCCTAGACCTCAGGTTTGCTAGAGATTCTATAAAAACCATAGCGAGGGTGGATGGCTCGAATTTAAGCGAAAATGCTCCTGCTAGATTTGTCTTAAGACAACTCGAGATAGCAGCACTATAGAGATTTGGTAGCAGGGAGTCGGCATGGAGAAATAGTAGTGTATCTCCAGTGGCCAAGTCAGCGCCTAGGTTCAGTTGCTTGGCCCTGCCTAAAAGAGAGCTGGCTGTTTGGGCACCCAAGGAAGCGGCAATAGCTAAAGATGAGTCTTCACTGCCGCCATCGACATAGACAATTTCATGGAATTCATCCTGCTTAGCAGAGGAGATTACCCATGGAAGGTTAATCTCCTCGTTTACTCCAGGAATGATGATAGATAATTTCAACCCGTTGAAAACCTCAAGAGAACTTAACTAAGCTTTTTAAAAAAGTTTTAGTCAAAGGAGTTAGTTTGGTTTTGTTGTAGAGATCTCCGGTTTGACGAATAGCCTCAGACTGAGTTGGGTAGGGATGGATGACATTAGCTAGTTTGCCAAGTTTCATTCCTGCAGCCATTGCCACTGAAATTTCTGAAATTTGGTCTCCTGCATGAGGTCCCACAATAGTGGCTCCAACGATCTTGCCAGATCCTTTCTTTGTATGCACTTTCACAAAGCCATCAGTCGCTTCATCCAGAATTGCTCGATCTACTTCTTTGAAAGGTTTGAAGTAGGTATCAACTGGTTCATCTGAGCTGTGAGCGTAAACTCCTACATGCGCTATTTCAGGATCTGTATAGGTGGCCCAAGGAATATTAAGTGCACTAAGTTTTGCTCGACCAAAAAACAAAGCATTTCTAACCACGGCTCGAGCGGCAAAGTCGGCGGAATGAGTAAACTTATGCCTCATGCAGACATCACCGGCTGCAAAGATTTTTTTATTGCTGGTTCGAAGATAGTCATCGACCTCAACGCCGTTCTTACTGAACTCAACTCCAGCTTTTTCAACATTCAAGCCATCGAGATTGGGGCTTCTGCCAACAGCCATTAGGATTTTATCGACTTCTAAACTGGTTTCAGCCTCAGAGCCGACGCAGTAAAATAGCTTAAAGTTTTTGCCTTCTTTTTTCCCAGAGAAGATGGTTGAGTTTAGCTTTATATTAACCCCATCTTTTTCCATTTGAGATTTTAATATTGAAGCTGCATCAGGGTCTTCGCGAGTAAGAAACTGAGGCCCTCTTTCAAAGATAGTGACCTCTGAGCCTAGTCTGGCAAAAGCCTGGGCTAGTTCGCAGCCAATGGGTCCTCCACCGACGATTGCTAGTCGTTTCGGCAGTTCTGTTAAGGAAAAGATTGTTTCATTGGTTAGAAGTTCATCTTGTTTTATCCCGTCGATAGGAATTTCTGTAGCCCTTGCTCCAGTAGCAATGCAAGCCTTTTTAAAGTTAAGTTTGCTGCCGTCTACTTCAATTGTGGATTCGTCAACAAAGCTTCCTTGGCCGAGAAATACATCTATCCCCATCTCGCTAAAGCGCTTTGCCGAGTCGTGGTGGCTGATATCCGAGCGGATTCGGCGCAGTCTTTCCATGGCCTTTGAAAAATCAATTGATTGTAGCTGAGCATCTACTCCAAAGACGGGAGATTTTCTTACTTCATTGACGGCTTTAGCTGCTCTAATTAATGCCTTGGAAGGAACGCAGCCGTGGTTGAGACAGTCTCCCCCCATCAGATGTTTTTCAACTAAGGCAACTTTGGCGCCGAGACCAGCCGCAGCCGCAGCAGTGATTAAGCCAGCAGAGCCAGCGCCCACCACTACCAAATTATATTTGGATCTTGGATTAGGATTTTTCCAATCGCTTGGATGAACATGGTCAACCAGTAGCTGGTTATACTCATCCATTGGCTCTACTTTAACTGCGTTAGATTTTCTTCCAAACATGGTTACTCTTTATTTGTTTTCTTATCCAATGACCTTTTGGCTAACTTAGTTACATAAATTGTAAGCCCTACAGTAGCAAGCAGCCCAATAATCAGAAAAGCCCATTCCAGCGGACTTTTTCCCTCAGCCCTAGCTACATCACCGGCAATAGAGCCTAGATAAACATAAAGAATGGTTCCTGGGAGCATTCCAGCCCAAGAGGCCAAGACATAGTCCCAAAGTTTAACTGTAGTCAGGCCAAAAGCATAGTTTAGGAAATTGAAAGGAAAAGCCGGAGATAGTCTAATTAAAAATACAATATTTCGTCCTTCTTCAGAGATGGCCGAGTTTACTGCTTTAAATCGCGGTTGTTTTTCAATTTGTTCACTTACCCAGTCTCTTGCGAAGTTTCTTCCAATTAGAAAGGCTGCTGTGGCGCCTGCCACTGAGGCTATAGAGACAACTATCGTCCCCCAGAATACACCGTATATGGCTCCTGCGCCCAAGGTTAGGATTGAGCCAGGTACTAAAAGTATAGTTGTAACGATGTAGAGCAAAGTGAAGTAGATTGCTCCAACAGTACCTTGAGCCTCAATCCAATCAAGCGCTTCTTTTAGGAAACTACCAATTGGTTCTCGAAAAAAGATTGTTAGGCTAGCAAGCAATAGAACTATTACTAGCTTTGTTTTTTTGTTGCTCCTGGTGCCGTTGCTAGGGCTAGAGTCTAACGTCTCCTCTGCCAGGCCCATGCCTAAGCAACAGTTCCTGTACAGGAACTACCGGCGCCGGCAGTGCATCCATAGCAGTGATTAGCCAGTGAAATCGGTTCTGAGGCCAAGGCGTCAAAAGAGTCGATATCCCAAATGTTCCTTTTCTTTTTTCCTAAGGGCATTTCTAGCATTTGGTTAAAATCACAATCGAAAAGCTCACCGGTCCAGCCTACCGAAATCATGTCTTTACACATTACATTTTCAGCTGCGCTAGGGTTAAAGTTATCGAGTAATAATTGCATGTATTCAGCCGTTTTCTCTTCGCGATCGAGGTAGTGAAGGAATCTTTTTATCGGCATGTTGGTGATTGCAAATAGGTTTTGGAACTCGATGTCGAAAAGCTCTTTTAGCTCCTTTTTATATTGGGCCTCCAATTGCTTCTCCTCTGGAGGGAGAGTTGCTCCAAGAGGGTTATAAACTAGATCTAACATTAGGCCCGTGCCGGGCTTTCCATAACCAAGTTTATTGAGCCATTGCAGCCCGGTGATACTTCTATCGAAAACTCCTCCACCTCTCTGAGCATCTACATTGTCTTTTGAGTAGCAGGGGAGAGAAGCGACTACTCTTACCTTGTGTTCAGCTAAAAACTCAGGAAGGTCTTCGAAGCCGTCTTCGTAAAAAATAGTTAGGTTGCAGCGGTCGATAGACTCTATGCCCTTGGCATGTGCAGCCCGCACAAAATCCTTGAAGTGAGCGTTAATTTCAGGTGCTCCCCCTGTAATGTCCAAAGTTTTAATCGACTCGGATTTATTTAATAGTTCAATAATTCTAGAGGCGGTTTCCTCTGTCATGTCTTCAGTTCTCTTTGGACCGGCTTCAACATGGCAGTGTAAGCAAGCTAGGTTACAGCGTTTGCCTAAGTTGATTTGAAGAGTGTCTATTGAGCGTCGCTCAAGATCTAAATTGTGCTCTTTAACTTTTTTGGAAAAGGGAACCTGACAAGCTAGCATAAAGTGTACTTATTTACTGGGTAATAGGTTGCGGAATAACAATTCACTTAGCAGATTCGAGGGAAACAGGGAAAGGTTACCCATTAATCTTGTATTTTATAGTTTACTGACTTAGTTTCCTCGCCAAAGAAGGGCGAGGTAAGAGCATGTTAAATAGTAAACAAAAAAAATATTTGAAAGGCCTTGGCCATAACGTAGACGCATCTTTGTTGATCGGTAAGTCTGGTATCAATCCAAATACATGCGAGGAACTTGATCGGCAATTGGCTGCCAGAGAACTGGTTAAGGTTAAGTTTAACGAATTCAAGGAAGATAAAAAGGATCTAGCTGCAGACTTGGCAACTAAAACTGAATCCACTCTGGTTCAGATAATAGGGAATAACGCCCTATTCTACAGAGAAGCTGTAGAGGATCCTCTTATTTCATTACCTCAATGAAGGTAGAGAACTGGTTGAGGGACGAAGTCTTCTCGCCGTTTCTACAGCTTGTTGAAGATCTCCCGAATTAGCAACTGGAATACCGTTTACAAAGAAACCGGGCGTGGAGTTTATGCCCCAAGATCTGGCGAGGGATGCGTCTTTTGTTATTAATTCGAGTTGCGCTTGATCATTAAAGTCTTTCTGAAATTGAGGAATATTTAGAGCAAGAATCATTGCTAAATCGTGCACTTCCTTCTCACTTCGTGTCCTAGAAAATTGAAATAAGACGTCATGCATATCCCAAAAACGATTTTGTAGAGCGGCGGCCCGAGCAGCTTTGGCTGCAGTCAAACTTCCACCTCTTGCTTTATTGGGTAAATGTTTGAAAATGACCTGAACATCTCTTGGGTTTTTAATTATTAGAGACTTGGCCTGATCCGTCGCCTCTCGACAACCCTTACAGCCAAAGTCAGAGAAGACATAAACCTTAATGGGAGCATTAGGGTCGCCCATTGTCGGGCTATGTTTTTCAAAGCCCGAGCTAAGTAAGGCGGATGGAGGAACCGGTTCAGCTTGCTTATTGGAAGAGCAGGCGGCCAAGAATAGGCTCAGGGTTAGTGAAGAAAGTATTAAAGAAGCTTTTCGTAGCATGGGTTCCTCTGGTGATGACTATCAAACAGAAATCTAGAATAGCTCAATTTA
>CALIEE010000151.1 GCA_938022485.1 uncultured bacterium
CAGTATCAACCAGTGGGATTAGCATACTATGGAGAACCCTTGAGCGTAGCAGGCCAAGGCTCCGATCTACTACCATCGGAAAGCTCAGGAAGTATCATAACTCACAGCAAGCAAAGAGTGGCCGACTTAATCTCAGGTAAGGCCAAGCCTCCAACTCCAGAGGAATACAAGCGTGAAATGTCCAAGATCGCTCATGGTTGGTTTTTCGGTCCTGGTTTTGGGACTGCTCTCTTCAATATAGGAACAGCAATTGCAGTGCCTCCCTACGCATTTTACTTACTAGGCAATGCCGCTCTTGAGGTTTCAGGCCTAGGGGCGGTATACCCTACAGACATTCTTCCAGAGCCAGCTGCTGATGTAGTCGGCGGTGCATTCAAAGGGGTGGTTTCAGTTCCTGGAAGAATAAATTCGGTTATATTCGATGAGCCTTTTAATGATTAGAACTTAGCCTGATACGTTAAGTTAATAACCTAGGCAGAGCAGTAGTGGCCAAAAGCAAAGAAGAATCAGGACAAAAACCAGTTGGCATAGTGGCCAAACCTTCGGAAGAGGGTGTACTGATTTTAGCTACCAAAATAATTGCGTGGCTGAAAGTGCGAGATATTGAATGTTATGTCGACGAAGAAATTTTCTCTGATTTAAAAGCGGAGGCTCAAGGGCATAGCAAAAAACTATATAGAAGCCAGTTCACCACTGAATGCGATCAAGTAATTGTATTAGGTGGAGATGGAACCTTCATTAGCGCTGCGAGGCACCCAGCGAGTACACCAAGCACAATTATTGGAGTAAACATGGGCTCTCTCGGTTTTCTTACCGAAATTGCTCAAGATGAAATCTTTGAAATCCTAGAGAGCGTTCTTGCTGGAAAAGCAGCGCTTGGAGAAAGACGATTGCTTAAAGCGAGGGTCTTTAGGGGAGAAGAAGAACTCCATACCTTCTTCGCAATGAACGATGTGGTTGTTACCAAAGAAACCCTTGCCAGGATTTTTGCTATTGAAGTTGAAGTAGATAAAACGGCTGCTGCTAACTTACGAGGAGATGGACTGATTTGTGCTACTCCTTGCGGTTCCACGGCATATTCGCTCGCTGCTGGTGGTTCAATTGTTCACCCCGAAGTAGACGCATTACTTCTAACTCCAATATGTCCACACTCTCTTACCAGCAGACCTTTGGTCGTTCCTGGTAGCTCCACCGTGCGTTTGGGGATCAGTGAGAGCAACGACATAAACGAGCCTCTTTATTTAACAGTAGATGGCCAGGAGGGGCTGGAATTAGTCCCGGGGGATTTAGTTGAAGTTACTACCTCAGACTCAGCATATAAAGTGGCTAGATCCGACTCCCGCTCCTACTACGATGTTCTATCTGAAAAGCTGAACTGGGCTTCGGGAGGGCCAAGAGGCTCATGATCTCACTACTTAGGCTGAGGAACATAGCGATCTTCGAAGAAGTGGAGTTTGAATTCACTGATGGTTTAAACGTCATCACGGGGCAAACTGGAGCAGGTAAATCAATTACTCTTAAAGGTCTGGAGCTGCTGGCTGGAGGAAAGGCTAGCGCAGACCTAGTTAGAAACGGCTCCGATAAATGCGAAGTTGAGGGAATTTTTGAAATCTCGCCCAGCCTCTGCTCAGATCTAGAAATTGAGCCAGAGCTAGTTGATGAAGGTGAGTTGGTTGTAAGAAGAGTCATCTCTTCTTCTGGAAAGAGTCGTGCCTACCTAGGAGGCAAACTTGTCAGCCAAGCAGAACTAAAAAGAATTGGCTGGCGTTTAATTGACATTACTGGTCAGCACTACCAGCATCGTTTGCTGGACAAAAAAAACTATCGACCACTACTAGATAGTTTTGGAGTTAGCACCGAATTGATTACTCAGTGTCGAGAAGCTTACAGTAACTGGACCGAAACCAAAAGAAAGCGCCGAGAGTTTGAGGAGCAATCTCGAGAAAAAACTGATTATCTCAGAAGAATCACGTTTGAAGCTGAAGAGCTCTCTGACTTTGCCTTAACCAAAGGCGAAAAATCAGAGCTGGAAGATACTCTCGGTCAACAAGAAGCGGTAGAAAATCTAAAACATACTTCCGAAGAAGGACTGGAGTTACTTGAGTCCGACCAAGGCATTATTATTCAACTAGCAAAGTATCTAAACCAACTGCGCTCTGCCACGGAAAGCTCGGCAAAGTTCGCTCCAGCTTTAGAGTTAGTTCAGTCTTCGGAGCTGCAACTTCAGGAGGCTGCCTCGGAACTACGAGCTGCAGCTGGGGGGCTTGAAATTAACCCTGAAGACCTTGAGAATATGCGCTCAAGACTAACGGACTTAATTCGACTTGAGCGAAAATACGGCAAGTCTGAAACGGAGCTACTTGATTATTTTCAGTCAATCTCGGCGGAAGTAGAGCTTTATCAATCGGGTCAGTTTGACGCAGATAAGCTGATTGAGGCTGAGCAACAGGCCCATGATAAACTTAGAAAAGTTGAAAAAAAGCTTACAGCTGAACGAAAAGAAATGGCCAAGGCGCTTAGCGCTCAAGTGATTAAAGAGCTGAAGCAGCTGGACATGAAGAAAGCCAGGTTTGAAGCCAAGATAATTGCTGGAGAATCAAGTAAAGATGGAGCTGACGAGGTAGAGTTTCTGTTAGCTGCAAACCCTGGCGAGCCTGCGAGAGCTCTTGAGAAGGTTGCATCAGGGGGAGAAATCTCTAGAGTCCTTCTAATTCTAAAGACTTTGCTCAGCGCTAAAACCGGCCCGGTCTTGCAAGTCTTTGATGAAATTGACAGCGGTTCAGGAGGAGCCGTGGCTCAAACAATCGGGGAGAAACTTCAATTAATTTCTCGCCGAACTCAGGTGCTACTAGTTACCCATGCACCTCAGGTGGCAGCTTTAGCAGACCATCATTTCTATGTTTCTAAGCAGTCTGACTCCAAAAAAACTTTGGCCAGCGTCGATTTTCTTGATTTAGAGGGAAGAGTTGAAGAAGTTGCGCGAATGCTCGCTGGAAAAAATGTCTCTGGAAATTTTTTGAGCTCGGCTAGAGAGCTAATAGGAATTGAGCAAAAAACTACAAAAAAGACTGTAAATAAAGGATCTTAACTTTTCTATAATCCCGGGTAATTTATTTACATCTAAATCTAGAGAATAAACTATTAACTTTATGCTAGAATATTATTGCTTTTAGAAACTCCGATTGTTACTTAGTGGCCGCGGAATTTACTAGTGGAATTGCTAGGAAATACCTAAGCTAGGATTTAATGAAGAGCGCCCGGAGCGGGCTAGAGCAGTAGATGAACAATAAAGGTACTAAATTTATTTTGATTGAGCCCAACGAAAAACCTCTGATTAATAAATCTAGGCTTGTTTGGTACAAGAGATTTGGCCTTGCCTTTCTCGGCTTTATTCCTGGCCTACTGTTGGCACCTGCCTTGTTAAAGACTTTCCCTAGCTTGCAAGAAATAAGCGTCGGCAGTTATTCAGAGCCACCATCCTACGAAAGTCGCGTTAAGCTACTTTCAAACGAGATTGAGAGAGTAAGAGAATACGAAGGGGAGCTTAAAGTTAAAGTTGATGCTCTGGACACAGTCGTAGAAAAATTATCCGAAAAAGACCACTTCAGTTTTAACCACTCTATCAGAGGTAGTGATGGT
>CALIEE010000152.1 GCA_938022485.1 uncultured bacterium
TCGAACTATGCCTGAGACCAAATCAAATTTTGATAGTCCTTACAAATTATCTATCAACACGATCTATCAACAGGATCCCTTAACAGAGACGAACGCCAAGGAGACTTCATGTAAAAGCCCCTTTTCTAGATACAGGGCAGTGTGGGCTCTTTCTCAGAGAGACTTTAAAAGAATATTAAATAAAAAATGGGCTCTTAAACCAGCAAGAAACCTTTTTGGAGATCATAATAGTAATATTTTCAGTGTTTTAAGTAGCCAAACTCTAATATTATGGAGATTAGGCATCTAGCTTTCCGCATAAATATAGTCGGATTTTATATCGGTCTTAGAGGCATCTATTAAATAGGGAAAGATTAAATCTAAATCTCCGACTTTGTTAGTTAATTATGAAAATCAAACTTACTGAAAAAGACACTAGTCAATTCGCTGCCGATAAATTGGCTACATATTATTCGAAGGGCCTGTTGGTTCCTGAGAAGAAGCCCTTCTTTTCTAAGCACAGCCATTCTACAGGAGCTTTTCTCGCGGTGGGCGAGAATGAGTTTATCTTAGACTCTGCCTCTCAGATTGCGTCTCTAGGACTGGGATATAACGCTGCACCACTTTTTGGAGTTACTCACCAGCTTGAGGCTTGGTTGAATAACTCACAGTCTGACTCTTGTTTAGAGCTTCGCTCAGCCTTTGAACGATTCCTTAAAAGAAAACTTGGCTGGGACAAGCTAGAGACTTTTCTTTGTAACTCTGGAGCTGAGGCAAATGAAATTGCTTTGGGTCAATGCTTTCAGTCTCGTAAATTCAAAAAAGCTAGGAAAGTCTTGGCTTTTGAGGGTTCCTTTCACGGACGTCTTTTGATTTCACTTTTTTCTACTTGGAATCCGAAAAAGCGAGAGCCTTTTCAAGTGCCTGGTTTTGAAACTGAGTTTGTAGAGCCAGCAGTTCTTGCCGGTGGTAACATTGCTGAAGTTAAAACACCAAACAACTGGGCTCTGGCATGGAGTGAAGCTGCAAACCAGAAATCTCTTAAGCAAAAGCTAGACATAATAGTTAAAAGTGGTGATGAGCAGCTAAAAGCTGAGATTGATTCTTTGCTTAATACACGCAAGCAGCTAGCAAGCGGGGAAATTTTTGCTGTGATGGTGGAGCCGATGCAGTGTGAAGGAGGTGACCGTTTTCTTTCAGGCCGGTTTTTTCAAGGTCTTTTACTACTTGCTCGTTCCTTCGGCGTGCCAGTTATTGTCGATGAGGTTCAGACAGGTTTTGGCCTTGGCGGAGAGTTTTTTTGGCATCGACTTTTTGAACTGGTGGACGAAAGGGGAGAGGTTATCGCTCCTGATTTTGTGACCTGCGCGAAGAAAGCTCAAGTGGGTATGGTGCTTTGCCATCAACCTGTTGAGTATCGCGAACAGTTCTCAGTTGCTTCTTTGGCTCGTGGCTATATTCAAGGCACGGTAATCGACCAATATCGTGCCAAGATTGATCTGCTCGAGAAGAAAACATCTTCTCTATTGAAAAATTTAGTTGGTAAGCACAGTGAATTTATCGAAAGCCCTCGTGGAAAAGGCATGGCTTTTTCTTTTGATTTTAAAGATCCAGCTATTTTAGCTGACTTCATTAAGATCAGATTTAGACATGGTCTATTGTACTATACTGCGGGTACACACACTGCTCGCTTTAGAAGTTCGCTGGCTTGGAAAGAGAGGACTCTTGAGTTTTTCTTTGAAAAACTAGATGCGGTCTTGTCGGAACTGCGTGGCTTAGAGGTTCCTCAGGTGAGTGACTATTCAGTGACGAGGATAAATACATCCAGTCAGTATGGTTTCCATGGAGAACTAGCTCGAGCCCAACTCAGAATCTACAAAGGCAACCAGCCTAAAGATCAGCTAGCTTCTGTTGAAAAGACTCTTGAAGAGATTGTCACCTACTATCTTGGAGCCGATGCCAGTGATGTTGATGTAGAATTCATTACGGCTGAGAACTACGACAAATACAGAGATAAGATAATTCAAATGGAGGAAGAAGTTTACGAGCCTCTTCGCAGAACTGAAATAGAAGAATTCGATATAGCCATTGAAGCTCCAAACGGAGTAGCCTTAGCGGTAAACTTTCAAGGGAAAATGGCTGGAATTACTTTTGGTGCACCTCTCAAGCGTTATCCTACACATCGCGGGGTAAGGAGAGATCCTTTCTATGACGATATAGATTCGGTTTATATGCTTGATTTGACGGTTCATCCTGAGTTTCAAGGAATGGGCTTAGGTAGAATTCTTAAATATGCCTTTTGTCTCTATTCGCTAGAGAAAGGAGTGAATAGGATTGAAGGGCGAAATAGAGATCGCTTGGCCCGAGGGATGTATGCAATCAACCTAGCTCTTGGTGCTAGAGAGTTGATGTACCTCGAAGAAGATTATCTTGATGATGAGGATTTTAGAGACGCCATTTACTATACGATTCCTCTTCGTTGGAGCAGGCCGGAAATCTCTCTTTCCAGTGCGATAGAGAGTCCGCTCTCCGAGGAGGCTCTTAGTGAGGAATTCATCGAAAAAGCAATGCCAGGAATGATTAACAAAATCTCCCTAGGAAACTTTGTTAATGAACAATACCTTTCTAATTTGGAAAGATTTTCAGAACTTCTTCCAGAATGCCTACGCCATTCTTATGTAGCTAGTGGACAGAGTGAATGCGTAGACAAAGTCTTTAAGTCTATTTGGCTCAGCGGAAACCATAAGACCAAGGTTTTAAGTTTTAAAGATATGTTTTTTGGAGATGGTAGCTTTCTTTCAAGAGGCTTGTCTGGGCAAGGGGAAAGCATGTTCTCAGTGGAGCTTCTTCCCAATCCTGTGAATGAAGACCTGGACTCAGTACTATCTGCAGTAGAGGAGCGCTTTAAGGATGGTGAAATCTCCTCCATCTACATTGAGCCAATGCCTCAGCTCTCTATGGTTCCAGTGCCGGAAAGTTTTCTCAAGGAGTTGAGAAGGCTTTGTACGGAGTATCAGGTGTCCTTGGTGTTCAATGATACAGGTAGCCTTTTTAATAGGTTTAGTTCAGACAATTTTCTAGCAAGTGCTTCTTCTGTAACCCCAGACGCTGGCTTTTCTTTTCTAGGAGGGCAGGTTGGGGTTTGCTACATGAGTGAAGCACTCTATTGTGAGGATCCTTTGAAGTTGATCTCTACTTGGGATGGGGATGAATTCTCTATAGCGTCGTTTGTTGAAGAGCTTGATTTACACAATAAGAATCTTCAGCAGAGGTTGGAGAATAGGGATAAATTTCAAGCCTACCTAGAAAAAGTTTTTAGTGAGTGCCAAGTCGAGCAAAAGTCTTTACATAGAGGCTACGGCCGATTCAAAGGTAATGTTCCTTTGTCTTTATCTCGTATGTTTAGAACAGTTGATGGCTATAGCTTAGTAGCCCCATCGGATTGTGCAATTTCTAGATTTTTAGACGGTAGGTTGTTAGGCACGGCAAAGGCGGAGTAAGGAAAGTGAAATCAGGTTTTCCGGTTTTTAGGTACGACGCTCATGACTCCTCGTTAGAAAGGGGCATGAAGCATGGCGAACATTATCGAAGTCAAATTGCAGAGCTTGCTGAAATAAGACTATCACTGCTTAGTGAACGTCGCCCTGACTTTTCGAAAGAATTGCTCATGGAGCTGGCTGACGCACAGTGGAAAGTGACGGAGAGCTATGCACCTGAGGTACATCAAGAGCTTGAAGGGATCAGAGTTGGAGCAGACTGTTCTGTATTCGATATTGTTGTTCTTAACAATTATACGGATTTTAGGGATATCCCACTTCCGGAAGAGGGTTGTTCTACTGTAGCCGTTCGAAGCAATAAGAATATTATCATGGGTTACACCTGGGATATGCATGGTAGCGCCAGAGATTATCTTTTGGCACTAGAGGTGCCAGCCAAAGGTGATATTCCGGCTCAGGTAGTCTTTTCTGTTGTTGGTTGCTGTGGAATGTCTGGAGCGAATATGGCTGGAGCTGGGGTTACGATAAATAATCTAAATACTTCTGGAGCTAAACCCTCACCGATGTGGCCAGTAGTGGTCAGAAAACTTTTGGAAAAAAGATCTGTTAAAGAAATGGCAAATCATCTCCAGAATGTACAGATTGGTGGTGGCCGCGCTTACTTGATGGCAGACAGTACCACTGCTGAGATTTGGGAGGTGAGTCCTAACTATAAAGTGCTCTACGAGAGTATTGACCCTGATGACCGTGATAAGAGTCAGCAGATTTTTCATACTAATCATTGCTTAACCACGGAGCTTAAAAGTGTTGAAGATAGTAATTCACTTAGTTCTACAACTCACTCCAGATATGCCTTACTCGACCAGCTAGTTCCCGATGTAAACTCTGAGGCTGACATGAGAGATCTTCTTGGTAGTCACAATGGAGAACCTAAATCAATATGTTCCCATTACCAATCCACTAGTCAGGATCCGTCGCAGACTTGCGGTGCTGGAATGATAGATTTTTCTTCCAAAAAACTCAGCTTGTGGCGAGGCTGCTTAAAATCAGAGTCCGGAATTCAGGAACATGGTTGGAAACTAGGAGAAGAAGCTAGTGAGTAGTCGCAACCATTTTGTCTCATGGAGTAAGCAAAATGAGCAAGCCTCGTTGGATGTTTCTGCTGTCGGTGACTTTAGTTTTCAGCTGAGATCGGGAGAGTGGGTAGATGACGGACTTTCCTGCTCCTATAACTGCGCTTTTGGATATTCTGAACGAAGAATTACAACAAGAATTGCCGAAGTTTTAAAAGATTTCCCATGTGCATCTCCTAAATGGAACTTACCATTTAGGGAAAAGCAGACTGAACGACTACTAGACTTTATCGCTTTGGGTGAAGGAAGAATTTTCTATACCGTGTCAGGAGCAGAGGCGGTTGAAAACGTTTTAAAGATAGCAAGACTTCGCCGTGATGCTGTTAAAGTTTTATCGCGCTCGGCCTCATACCACGGAGCCTCTTTAGGAGCTCTATCTGTTGGTGGGGATTGGAGAACAGAAGCTGTTCAGACCTTTGAAGATTGGACAGTTAGAATTCCAGAGCCCTCAGAAGATAGCCAAGGCGTGGAATTAAGAAAGATAGTAGAGAGAGTCGGTGCAAAAAACATAGCTGCCATTTGTATGGAAGCAGTTACTGGCTCTAACGGAGTTTTTCAGGCGCCTGATAGCTGGTGGCAGGCGGTTAATCAGCTTTGCTCAGAGACTGGCATCTACCTAATACTAGATGAAGTGACTTCAGGTTTTTATAGATGTGGCCATAATTTTGCGTTTAGTTCTCTGCCTGTAAAGCCAGACATGGTTTGTTTTTCCAAGGCAATATCAGGGGGCTATTCTCCATTTGGTGCTGTCTATGTTTCGGAAGAAATTGCAAAGACCTTTACTGAGGAAGTATTGCCTTGTGGAGGAACGAACTATGGCTCTACCATAGGGATTGCAGCAATGGCTGGAGTATTAGATTTATTTGAGGATCAAAGTTCTCTGGATTTGATCGCAGAGAATACCCGTATTTTTGAAAAATTATCTAAAGACCTAGGAAATAATTCTCTGGTAGATCAAACCCGAGTGGTCGGAATGCTTGCGGCTTTTGATCTGAACCAAACTGCACCGAGCTGGCAGGAGTTCATTAAGTCAGGTCTGCATATAGGTCGAAGTGAGAATAGGCTTATCTTGGCACCACCGCTGACAATAGATCCTGACATTCTCCAGCGGATATTCGAAAAAGTAAATTTAGTTTTGGAGGAGATCGCTTGAAGGCAGTTAAGACTAAAGTATTTGATGATGCTTCTTCAGCTCTGCACGATCTGAAAGATGGAATGAGAATTATGAGCGGGGGGTTTGGGCTTTGCGGCATCCCAGAGAATAGTATTGAGCAGGTTTTGGCTTCAGGAGTTAAAGATCTAACTGCGATTTCCAATAACATCGGAAATTCTGGGCGAGGATTAGCCAAGCTTTTAAAAACGAAACAGATTTCAGCTGCTGTTTGTAGTTACGTAGGAGGGAACCCTGACCTCGAGCAACAAATGTTAGCAGGAGAAGTAGAAGTAGAATTGGTTCCACAAGGTACCTTTAGCGAAAGAATCAGGGCTGCTGGTATGGGTATAAGAGGTTTTTACACTCCTGCTGGTGCTGGCACTCCAATCGCTGAAGGTAGGGAAACCAGAATGTTTGACCGGGAGTGTCTTTTTGAAGTCCCTCTAGAGGCTGACCTAGCAATTATAAAAGCTGAGAAAGGGGATAGATATGGAAATCTTTGGTTCAAGGAAGCTGCTAGGAACTTTTCGCCTCTAATGGCCATGGCGGCAAGTTTGACAGTTGTAGAAGTCGAGCAGCTTGTTGAGGTGGGAGAGATTGAAGCTGAATCTGTTCATCTCCCTGGATTATTTGTCGATAGAATTTATCAAGGTTCAAACTACGCTAACGATATTGAGTTTGAATTATTATCTGAGTGAGATTCAAAATATGAATAACGATGAAATGAAAAAAATCACCAATCATAGAGACTTTCGAGACGATGAGTTTTGGAGAGAGATTCCTGCATGGAAAGATGTCTCACGAGAGCAGTTTGCCGATCATAAGTGGCAGTCCAAAAACTCTATAATCAAACTCAAACATGTTAAAGAGGTTCTAGGAAGTCGAGTGAGCGAGGCAACCATTGCAGACATTGAAGCTGCTTTGAAGATTGCTCCAATGAATATCCGGATTACTCCTTATGTTTTTGCATTGATCGACTGGGATGATCCAGCAAACGATCCATTAAGAAGGCAGTTTCTTCCTTTTGCTTCGCAAATGTTGCCGAACCATCCATTTTACATGGAGGATTCTCTGCATGAAGATGTGGATTCGCCAGTTTCAATGTTGACTCACCGCTATCCAGACAAGGTTCTGTTTTTACCTTTAACTACTTGTCCTGTTTACTGTGCCTATTGCACTAGAAGTAGGATTATTGGCGGTTCTACATCTAGCATTGAAAAAGATACTTACGGAGCAAACCCAAAACTTTGGGATGCGGCCTTTGAGTATCTAAGAAACCATCCAGAAATTGAAGACGTGGTGATATCTGGAGGAGACTCTTACAATCTTCAGGCCTCTCAGATTCGGCATATTGGAGAAGCTCTATTAGATATTCCAAATATTCGACGAATTCGTTATGCCACAAAAGGAATAGCGATTTTTCCGATGAAGATTCTCACAGATGATAACTGGGTTCAGGCCATAGTTGATGTTCAGAAGCTGGGCAGAGAGAAGGGGAAGGCAGTTGTTATCCATACTCATTTCTCTAGTCCAAGAGAAATTACTGAATGGTCTCGTCAGGCTATGGACCGACTTTTTTCAGAAGGTGTGATTGTTAGAAACCAGGCAGTTTTGCAAAGTGATGTTAACAATGATGTTGATATTATGACTATGCTTACTAGGAAGCTTGGATACATTAATATTCAACCTTACTATGTTTATATGCACGACATGGTTCCAAACTGTGAGAGGTTTCGAACTACTCTAGAGGAAGGTGTGGAGCTTGAAAAAGCAGTAAGAGGAACTACTGCTGGGTTTAATACTCCTAGGTTTGTTTGTGATGTTCCGGGTGGCGGAGGAAAAAGAAATATAGCCTCTTACGAATACTATGACCGTGAAACTGGAATATCGGTATGGCGAGCGCCAGAAGTAAAGCCAGGAGAACTGTTTCTTTATTTCGACCCAATTCATAAATTAGCAGCTTATGCTCAAAAACGTTGGGCTATTGAGAAAGAAAGAAGGGTTATGGTCAGAGATGCACTTTCTAGAGTTGAGCCGGATTTAGGTTCCATTAAAAAGGAGACCTTGAGAGAAAGGTTTGGGTTGAATATCTGATATGAGTTGGTCAAAAGAAGAAATGGCCGATCAGATAGTCTCTCTTCTATCTCCAGGCTCTAGCATCAATCTTGGTATTGGCATGCCTACACTGGTAGCCGAGAGAATCCCAAGTGAGCTAGGTATTTTTATTCACTCCGAGAACGGGCTTCTTGGCATTGATGGTAGACCAACCAAGAACACAGTCTCAGCCACCTTGATTAATGCTGGTAAGGAGACTGTAAGTGTCAGACAAGGAGCTAGCTTTTTTGATAGTGCATTGAGTTTTGGAATGATCCGCGGTGGACACTTGGACGCCTGCGTACTTGGAGTTATGGAAGTTGACGTTGAAGGGTCTTTGGCCAATTGGATGATTCCTGGCAAGAAAGTTACAGGTATGGGAGGAGCAATGGATTTAGTTCACGGGTCTAAAAATACCATTGCTATGCTCAACCACTTTACTAAAAAGGGTCAGTCTAAGCTGGTTAAAAAATGTGCCTTGCCACTCACCGGACAAAAAGTAGTTGATACAATAGTTAGCTCCTGCGGTGTGTTTAGGCCGCGAGGGGAAAAGTTTGAAATAGTGAAACTCGCTCCTGGTGTCAGCAAAGATGAGCTAGGTATTGAACAAAATTTGTTGGAATAGAGCAGTAGAAACTAAAGGAAAGATAATGAGTAAACCTTATTTTACTGCTGGGCTTAGGACCCCTTTCGCAAGAGCATTCAAGGGGGATTATAAAGATGTTCGACCAGATGATCTACTTTTGGAGTTAATCGAAGCTCAGAAAGAGAAGAACAAGTCTCTCTGGACCAGAGGAGTCAGTGATTTTATAGTTGGTTGTGCTTATCCTGAAGGTGAGCAGGGTTATAATATAGCTCGCATGGTTTCGCTGGGTTCTGGACTTAATGCTCCCGGCTTAACGGTGAACAGACTTTGTGCAAGTTCTCTTGAGGCCGTCGCAATTGCAGCTTTGAGAGTTAAGGCGGGTTGGGGAGACCTTTACCTTACCGGTGGTATTGAGTCGATGAGCCGGATTCCAAGAGGTGGTGCAGGGTTTTCTCCGAGTGCAAAAGTTCAGCAAGCTTCATCTGAAGCATATATTCAAATGGGATTTACGGCTGAGAATGTCGCTAAAGAGTTTCCAAGTGTATCGAGAGCAGAACAGGAAAAATTGGCTGGTAAAAGTCATGAATTAGCTGACCAGGCTTGGAAGGATGGTCTCTATCAACAAATGATACACCCTTATCTTATTGAAAAAGATCAGTTTATTCGAGTTCCGGTCAACTATGAAAAAATGTCTAGTCTTCCCCCGGCATTTAAAGAAGACGGTGTAATTACTGCTGCCACTAGC
>CALIEE010000153.1 GCA_938022485.1 uncultured bacterium
ATCTGAATATATCCACCAGCTTTAAAATCAACATGCTCCCCCTCAGGAAGTTCAAGAACCAACTCCTTAATAAAGGTAGCCACATTGTCGTTGGAACGAACTTTACAGTTCCATTTCTTAACTCCAAAGACTTCCTCTGGAACCCGAACCTTCATGTCCTGTTTAACGACTACCTGACAAGATAGACGACAGCCTTCCTTAGCTTCTCCACGGGACACGTGACCTTTCTCAGTCGGAAGAATATCCCCTCCCCCTTCCAGCACATCCACCTTACACTGAGCACAGGTTCCTCCACCCCCGCAGGCAGAAGAGATAAATATTTTTTCGTCAGCAAGTGCAGAAAGAAGCTTTCCTCCGGCAGGCACCGAAATAGTCTTCTCGTCATTGATAGTAATGTTTACGTTTCCAGCAGCAACAAGCTTGCTACGTGCAGCCATAATTATACTAACCAAGGTCAGAACAATTAAAGTGAAAACGATTACACCAATTAAAATTTCCATTTTATCTTATTCCTTAATCTCTACGCCCTTCTAACGTGGAGGACACTAGAGCTGAATTCCTGAAAAAGACATAAAAGCCATCGACATCAGACCAACAATAATAAAGGTAATTCCAAGCCCTTTAAGGCCATCTGGAATGTCACTGTATTTTAGCTTCTCTCTAATTCCAGCAAGGGCCATAATAGCGAGTGCCCAACCAAGTCCAGAGCCAAAACCAAATACGATGCTCTCTGGAAGGTCATAGTCACGGTCAACCATGAACAATGAACCTCCCAAAATAGCGCAGTTAACTGTAATCAGAGGCAAGAAAATTCCTAGAGCGTTGTATAAAGCCGGCACGAACTTATCGAGAGTCATTTCGAGAATCTGAACCATGGCAGCGATTACACCGATGTAGGAAATCAACCCGAGAAAAGACAAATCGGTCTCCGGCATTCCCGCCCAAGCCAGTGCTCCTTCTTTAAGCACGTAATTGTAAATAAGGTTGTTCACCGGAATTGTAATTGTCTGAACAACAATCACCGCAATCCCTAGGCCTGTGGCTGTCTCAACACTTTTCGAAACCGCCAGAAAAGTACACATACCCAAAAAGAAGGCTAGTGCCAGGTTCTCGACAAATACAGCTTTAATAAAAAGACTGAGGTATTCTTCAAACATTTCTCTTAACCCTCGTGCTCTACCTGATCGGTCTTATAGCTTCTAAGCACCCAGATGAATATTCCGATAATAAAAAACGCGCTTGGAGCTAGAAGCATCATTCCATTTGGCTGATACCAGCCTCCTTCCGCAACAGAAGGTAGAACCGGCTGTCCAAAAAGAGTTCCTGAACCGAACATTTCCCGAAACACTCCAACCACAATTAAAATCAAGCTATAGCCAAGACCATTACCGATTCCATCCAAGAAACTTAGGAAGACATTATTCTTCATGGCGAAGGCTTCTGCCCGACCCATAACAATGCAATTAGTAATGATGAGCCCAACAAAAACAGATAACTGTTTACTAATCCCATAGGCATAGGCCTTAAGAACCTGGTCAACTACTATCACCAACGAAGCAATGATCGTCATTTGGACGATAATTCTAATGCTGGAAGGAATGTGGTTTCGGATCAAACTCACTGCAGCATTAGAGCAAGCCAACACTGCAATTACAGCTGCACACATAACGAGCACTGTATCCATCTTGGTAGTAACAGCTAGTGCCGAACAAATACCTAGTACCTGGAGGGCAATAGGGTTGTCGTCAAGCAAAGGTCCGAATAAAACTTCTTTAACTTTCATAACTATTCGCTAAAATCTCAGTTAGTAATAAAATTTAATTAAACCAAGCAATTTACAACAAGCCCCTGCGGCGTTTGAGCAGGCACGCTGCAGGCGAGGATAAATAGCAATTCACACAGCTCTACAAATGCTACTAGCATTTGACTATCCGACCCTAAAAAATAAAAGTTCAATATCTCGATCAAACTTTAACTTTCTAACTCTAGTGAACTGATACATAACCATGGCCTAAAATCCTGTCAGCTTTCGATTTTCAATAAACTTTCCGTATGCATCATCGCTCAACCAGTACTGGAGCATGTTTCCAACACCCCTGGCAGTAATTGTTGCTCCTGATAAACCGTCTACCTTATAGACTGCATCAGCTTTAGAGGTATCTACCTTACCCTTAATGACGTTAATTCTGGGTCTTCCGTCTTCACCGTAAATTTTCTTTCCATCCCAAAGTGCTTTCCACTTGGGATTATCAACTTCACCCCCAAGGCCAGGAGTCTCGGCATGCTCATAAAAACTGAGCGCCTTAATTGTATTGAAATCTACATCCACAGCTAGAAAGCCGTATAGAGTCGACCAAAGGCCCTTACCATGAACAGGTAAGATGAACCGCTCAACATTGCCACCATTCTTTACCAAATAGACAGGGGCCAAGTTAGCTCTCCGTCCGATTCCTGCCACGTCCCCCTCAATCACCTTGCTACTGGATGGGTCTTTGGCAGCCTTTCTTTGATCATAATCCGAGGCGACAATAGAGGTGTCGTATTCTCCTGTTGCCAAATTGACCAGCCGAGCTTCAATATTGTCGGAAAAAATCTTCTCTATATCTCCGCCCTCTTCGAACAAGCCCGCCGCAGAAAGAATATTTTGTTTCTTATCCAGAAGCTTGTTTCGCTCCTGATCTGCTCGCAAACTAATCGCTGAACTTGAAACAATTACCGAGCAGACAATACAAAGTAAGGCCGCTACCAGGAATGTTTTACTTACTGAATCGTTAGACATAGCTTAACTGAGCTCTCGCCTCTCTTCTTTTTATATTCGACCTGACAACATAGT
>CALIEE010000154.1 GCA_938022485.1 uncultured bacterium
ATTGATAAGGCATTATGAAAATAGTTCAGTGTTGCCTTAAATCTAGTTGCTTTTGTCATCTAGTCAGGTCTAGTTATGCTAGGTATAGTCGACTTTAACTTATCGAAGACTAAAATTATTATTATATTTGACCGTCTAAGCTAAGGTTAGAATTTTAACTACAACGACCATTTATTTTTGGAGAAAACAATGGACCTTCTTTCAATCGGAAAACAACTTTTAGGTACAACCATGAGCCAGCAGCTTGGTGATAAGGCTGGTGGAATTATGCAAGCGGTTACTAAACTGACTGAAGGAGAGGGTCTTAATCTTGCCGGTCTTTCTTCTATGCTTGAGCAAAATGGCTTGGGCGAGCAAGTAAAGTCTTGGCTCGGAGATGGAGAAAATCAGGAAATTAGTGCCGAGCAACTTAAAGATGCTATTGGAGAGGAGAAGGTTGCTGAGGTCGCATCAGACATGGGTGTTGAGGCAGGAGATGCTTTAGAGTCTTTGAGAAGCGCTCTTCCAAATATCTTGAACAATGCCAGTGAAGGTGGGTCTATATTAGATCAGTTTGGCGATATTCAGGGACTGCTGGGGAAAGCAAAGAACCTTCTTTCCTAAGTCTGAAATAAGCCTTGTTGGTTTGAAGAGGCTCAGCGGATAAACTCCCGTTGAGCTTTTTTTATGTCTTTAGAGTTTTACTTGGACAGTTTGAGCTGTTTTTATAGCTAGTGTCTTGGCTGATTCTGGAGTTTCGGCTTTAGCTAGAGCTACTGCCATTCTTCTTTCCCCCTTAACTTCAGGTTTACCAAAAAGTCTCAGCTCGGTGTCCGGCTGCTCTAGAGCTTTATCAAGATTTGTAAAACTAACTTTTTTAGATTCTCCTTCGACTAAGATTACAGCACTAGCAGCTGGGCTTAGTAGTTCAACTTTAGGAATAGGTAGGCCCAAGATTGCCCTAGCATGAAGGGCGAACTCGGATAAGTTTTGAGATAGGAGAGTTACCAGTCCTGTGTCATGTGGTCTGGGCGAGACTTCACTAAAATAAACCTCGTCGCCTTTAATAAACAACTCAACTCCAAACACCCCCCAGCCTCCTAAGTCATCTGTGATTTTTTTAGCTATATCTTGGGCTCGATTTAAGGCCTGACTAGTCATTTCTTGGGGTTGCCAAGACTCTTGGTAGTCGCCCTTCTCTTGCCGATGTCCGATAGGCTCGCAAAAGGACGTGCCCCTTTTGTGCCTGACAGTGAGCAGTGTAATTTCATATTCAAAGTCAACAAAACCTTCGACAATGACTCTTTCGGAACCTTCTTTGGCGGACTTGCCACGACTACCTTGTTGAGCATACTCCCAAGCTGCTTCTATGTCATTTTCCTCTCTCAAGGTACTTTGACCTTTACCCGAGGAGCTCATTACTGGCTTAACCACAGCTGGTATTTTAATTTCTTTAACTGCTGCCAAGTATTCTTCTTTGTTGCCAGCGAATCTGTAAGGGGATGTGGGGAGTTTTAACTCTTCAGCGGCTAGGCGCCTAATTCCTTCTCGGTCCATAGTCAGCTGAGTGGCTCGAGCTGTAGGAATTACCCTGAATCCCTCTTTCTCTAGCTCGACTAATTTGTCAGTAGCTATTGCTTCAATTTCAGGAACGATTAAGTCAGGCCTTTCTTTTCGAACTATCTCCTCTAGCTGGATACCGTTGGTCATGTTGATAACGTGAGAACGATGAGCTACCTGCATCGCAGGTGCTTCAGCGTAACGGTCAACTGCAATTACCTCTACACCGTAGCGCTGAAGTTCAATTACTACTTCTTTTCCTAGTTCTCCGGCGCCACAAAATAAAACTTTGGTTGCAGATTCAGAGTTTGGAGTTCCGATGGTTGTCATAGTTCTATTCAACGAAATATTAATCTTCCAAGCCTAGATAAAGCATTTAAACCAATTTTTTGCTATAAACTGCGCCTCATTGAGATTCCGTGTTTTCCAGATTTTGCAATGGCGCAGTATCTGCCCTTTGGCCATGCTAGCGCATGGCAGATATGCTCAACCTTTTCTGAATATATAAAAGTCGTAATTTGAAGGAGGTTGAGTATAAAACCGTGCTAGTTGATCGGGAAATAACTGTGGGTCGGGAAACTTGAAGATTAACCAAAAGAAAACTATAGAATATCCATCCCTTATTCTTTGTTTTGCCTTGTACACTGCATCCACTTTAGACCCCAATGATTAAAGCTTCGAAGCTAAGTAAAAGTTTTGCAGACTTAGATGCTGTTAACGGGCTTTCTTTTGAGATCCCAGAGAATCAGGTGACAGGCCTGTTGGGACCTAATGGAGCTGGAAAGACAACAACTATAAGAATGCTGACGACTTTTCTTTCTCCAGATTCCGGAGATGCGGAGGTAGCTGGTTATAGTGTTACCAAAGAAGCAGATAAGGTCAGAGAGAGTATCGGATACCAACCAGAAACTCCTCCTCTATATCCTGAAATGACGGTACTTGAGTATTTAGATTTTGTTGGAAAGATTAAGAAGCTTAGGACTGGTGAACTAAGAGACAATGTAGCTAGGGTTTTGCATCGTTGTTTGCTTGAAGATGTTGCCCATCAACCTTGTTTCCAGCTTTCAAAAGGCTACAGGCAACGAGTGGGTTTGGCTCAAGCTATTATTCATAACCCAGCGGTAATAATTCTTGATGAACCGACAAGTGGTTTAGACCCTTCTCAAATTATTGAAATTAGAGCACTGATTAAAGAACTGGGAGATAGTCATAGTGTGATAATTAGTAGTCACAATTTAGCTGAGGTAGTAGCGACTTGCTCTCAAGCTTTAATTCTATCCAAAGGAGAATTGGTATCCAGCCTAGAGGTTTCTGAAGATAGTGATAGTTCGTTGTTAGAACAGCAGTATCTTCGGTCCGTATCTGGTATCGACTCAGCTGGAGAGTCTCAATGAGTTCCGTATGGACTATAGCTTCAAGAGAACTTAAAGCTGGGTTTAGAACACCTTTAGCTTGGGTTATTTGTAGCGGTTTTTTGTTATTAGCGGGGTTCTTTTTTTATGGAAGAGTTCAGTGGTTTAACGCTGCACTTCAGCAGTCCGCTTTGCTTTCCGGCAAAGCTCCTACTCTTAATGAGCATGTAGTAGCTCCATACTTTCAAACTATAGAGATTATTCTTATCTTCTTAATTCCCGTACTCACTATGCGAGCTATTGCGGAAGAGCGAAGAAGTGGGACTTTCGAAATGATGATTACATCTCCTGTAGGTATATTGGAATTAGTGCTTGGGAAGTTCCTAGGAATTGCAGGAATCGTTCTGATTATGCTCTCAACTTCTTTTATTTTCCCCTTAGCTTTGGGTTCGTTCGCTGCTTTGGAAATGCCCCCTATACTCGTAGGGCTGTTAGGGCTTTTCCTTTTTACTCTTTGTTTTGTCTCTCTTGGGATAGCAGTGTCGGCTTGTACATCTAGTCAGACTGTGGCTGGAGTGGTTAGTGTGGTCTTGTCTCTGGGATTCTATGCAATCAACCTTCCAGCAAGTTCTTTAGGTGGCTTTGGGTCTGATTTACTTGATTATCTATCTCCGCCTCTTCATTCTTTGAATTTTTATCGAGGGGTAATTGATAGTGCAGATATTGTTTATTTCATTTCAATAATTGCTGTCGGCTTATTTTTTTCGGCCAGAGTTCTAGAAGGGGCACGTTGGCGACAGTGAGAACTAGTAGATGAAGGCTTATACGAATTTTTTTGGCTGGGCTGCCTTAGTCGCATTCGTCTTTGGAGTGGTTTCTTGGTTTTCTCTTGGCTCCGGGCAAAGCTATTTATCGATCATCCATTTTGTGATGGCCCTGGTATTTCTTGTTCTTTTCGCGTTGGGTGGGGGTAAGGAAAGCTTATTTAGCAGCACTGCTAAAAGAAAAGCTGGCTTTGGTGTTGCTGCCACACTTTATTCAGTGATGTTTGTGGCTATTGTTGCAGGCCTTAACTATCTTTCTTACCACAATAACTTTTTCCGATATGATTCTTCCGAGCAAAAAGTATTTTCCTTAGCCCCTCAGACTGAGCAGGTTGTTGGAAAGCTAAAGGAGAAAATTGAAATAAAAGGATTTTTTCTTGGAGGCGTAGTCACTAAGACTCCCGTTACTAATCTTCTAGAATTGTTGGAACGTGAATCAGAATTGATAGATTTTGAAATATTGGATCCCGAAAAGAATCCACTTCTTGCTGACCGCTATGGAGTGAGTGAGAATGAAACTTTAGTTTTTAAATACTCGGATGGTGCAGTTGATCGTCAGACCAGAATTGTCGGCGATATTACGGAGCAGAGAGTTGTAAATGCTTTAATCAAGCTGGAAAGAGGTAAAGGGAAGAAGGTTTACTACTTAACCGGTCACGGAGAACCTTCTGTTAATTCTCAAACTGAGGAGGGATATCTATTTCTTGCAGAGGCCATAAGGGGCGAGAATATTCAACTTGAGCGTCTACTTCTCGACGCTGGTAAAACAGTGCCCTCTGATGCATCGGCATTAATTATTTCTTCACCGGAAAAAGATTTAATTGAGAGTGAGAAACAATCCATTTTAAAATATATTGAGGCCGGTGGAGCCATGTTATTGCTTCTGGAACCTAGGAGTCCTAGCAGTGTGTTGGAGATTAGCAAGCTTCTTGGAATTTCCGGAGGTCAGTCTGTGGTGGCAGAAAATGTCGTCAGCGTTCTAGATGGCAGTAAAGTTGGATTGGTTCCTCGTGCTTTAAAATATGGTCGTCATAAAATAACTGAAAAGTTTTTGAAGCCTACTATATACGAGATTGCCACTTCTCTTGACACCGCAGCTAAGACAATTCCGGATGCTAGCTACACAAGACTTGCTCTCAGTAGTGATAGAGCTTGGGGCGAAACTGATTTGGCTGGCGTTTTTGAAGGAGAGCTGGAGTCAAGTAAAACAGACTCAGATATAGATGGTCCATTGACACTTGCTATGGCTGTCGAAAATAAAAATCAGAGAGCAGTTGTTTTTGGTGATGGGGACTTCGTTCGTAATCGTAATATTAGAAAATTATTTAATAGAGATTTTTTTCTTAATTCTTTAAACTGGGTTATTGATGAAGACGATGGCATTGTTATACGTCCTAAAACAATGAAACAGTCGGTTTCTGGAATTAGTCAGAATAACTTATCCTATCTTTTTTTCTCGACTGTTATTTTGTTACCAGAGTTGATAATTCTTTCAGGACTTTTCTTTTGGAGAAGAAGGATCTCTTGAGTTTATTGCGAGAATGCGATGAGTA
>CALIEE010000155.1 GCA_938022485.1 uncultured bacterium
ATATAGCGCCGGGCGTTCAAGAAATTGCTGTTTCTCAGCATTGCTTTTGGACCGGAGAGATGAAAATTGGTGCCCTTGATGGTGTTCTAAACACAGAGGCTGGATTCTATGATGGACGAGAAGTAACTAGGATCTGGTTCGACCCCGGTCAAATTTCATCTCAATCTCTTGTTAAAAAATCAAAAGCACTGGGGGTAGCAGATAAAGTTTACCTTAAAGAAGACAAAAATTTTAAACTAGCTAACTACCGAAAAGCTCCTGCCAGTGACCAGAACAGACAGCTAATAGGAACGAAATTCCAAAATGGGGCGAGCAAAGCTGGATTAAACGACTATCAGCTAACCAAAATAAATGCCTTTCTAAGGACAGACCCTAGAAAAGCTTTAGAATACCTAAGTCCTAGTCAACTCTCAGCACTGAAATAATTTTTCCATTTCCAAGCTCATCACCCAAGGTGTAGCCTTTGACTAGTTCAACAATGCTACCACCTTCCAAAGGCGATGAATGAAGAAAGCTCTCCTCCTCTTGCTTGTAGCTGTGATTGGCTACAAGTTTCTTTTTTCAGGTAACCAACTTAACTCTGATGTTCCTCATCAGCTAAAATTTAGCACAGCAGTCGTTGGAACGGGAGAGTCCTTACCTCTGGTAATAGCTCTACATGGTGCTGGGGCTAATGAAAAAGACCTAATTCCATTTCTTGAAAGTATCGATGGAAACTTTCGGTACGTTAGCTTTAGGGCTCCTTTTCCCCAAGGAATGGGTTACACCTGGGGCGAAGGGGTTGGAGCAAATAAAAGAGAAGCAGAAGATAGATACTTAGATAATTTTTCTGATGCAGCTTATAGCATCGCTGAGGGTTCGGCTGAACTCGCAGAACGTTTTGACTCTTCAGGAGCACCAATAGTTCTAGGTTTCTCAGTGGGTGGACAAATGGCCATTTATCTTGCCGGAGTCTATCCAAAATATTTTTCGGAAATAGTTATCGCTGCAGGTGTTTACTCGGAGTCTATGAAAGAAGACTTTGAGAGCAGCTCAAGAAGCCGGGTCTATTTATACTACGGAAAGCAGGACCCCATCGTCCCACTGTCAATGGGTAAGAAAGCTAAAGATGCTTTAAAAGACACTGGGCGCCAAGTAATCTTTAAAGAATTCCAAGGAGGACATACCGTTCCTCCACAGGTAGCTGAGCTGATATCAAAACTTATTAGCGAGCGATAGTGGCATAACGAACTCTTTTAGGAACAAGAGAGTCCTCACCAAGTCGTCTTTTCTTATCTGCCTCATATTCACTGAAGTTACCATCGAACCAGTCAACCTTACTTTCCCCTTCGAAGGCTAAGATATGAGTCGCCACTCGATCCAAAAACCAGCGATCATGACTAATAACCACTGCGCAACCCGCAAAATTTATCAAAGCGTCCTCAAGGGCTCTCAGGGTATTTACATCCAAATCATTAGTCGGCTCATCCAGCAAAATAACATTGGCATCTTCCTGAAACAGCATAGCGAGCTGAACTCGATTCCTCTCTCCACCGTAAAGATCTCTGACTTTTTTCTGTTGATCCGAGCCGTCAAAATTAAAACGCGAAACAAAAGCTCTAGAGCTTATCTCTTTGCCGCCTGAGTTAACCACCTCCCTTTCTCCAGAGACGGTCTCCCAAACTGTTTTATCTGAATCTAGTGAAAGTCGAGACTGCTCCATCACACCAAGTTTAACAGTGGAGCCGACTTTAAACTCTCCACTATCAGGCTGATCTTCACCGCTAATTAACCTAAAGAGTGTTGTTTTCCCTGCTCCGTTAGGACCAATAATACCGACTATTCCACCTCGAGGGAGATTGAAATTCATGTCTTGATAGAGAAGCTTGTCCTCAAAAGACTTAGACACATTCTCCGCTCGAATGACTTCATCCCCAAGCCTTGGCCCAACAGGAAAAGCTAAGTGTAGGTCATCGCGCACAGATTGGCTCTCCTTTGAAAGAAGTTGCTCATAGGAGTTCACACGAGCTTTTCCTTTGGCCTGTCTCCCTTTTGGAGACATTCTAATCCAATCCAGCTCTCGCTCTAAAAGTTTTTGCCTCTTAGCATCCCCTCTCTTTTCCTGTGCTAGCCGTTGATTCTTTTGCTCCAACCACGAAGAGTAATTGCCCTGATAAGGAATTCCATGCCCTCGATCTAGCTCCAAAATCCAAGTGGCAACGTTATCTAAAAAATACCTGTCATGGGTTACTGCAATGATTGTCCCTTTGAAATCTCGAAGATGAGCCTCGAGCCAACGTACGGACTCAGCATCTAAATGGTTAGTGGGCTCGTCCAGCAAAAGAATGTCTGGTTGTTGAATAAGCAAACGGCAAAGGGCAACCCTTCTTCGCTCACCACCTGAGAGGTGGTCAACCACCTCGTTTGGAGGCGGGCAGCGCAAGGCCTCCATTGCATACTCAAGTTTCGAATCAAGATTCCAAGCATCGGTTAGCTCAATGCGCTCCATTAACTTGGCTTGTTTCTCACAAACTTTCTCCATTTCTTCCGGCGAAAGATCTTCTTCGAAACGAGCATTGATCGCTTCAAAGTCCTTAAGCAGCTTTACAATCTCAGCTGCTCCTTCTTCAACAATTTCCTTAACTGTTTTTCCCGCTTCTAATTCAGGTTCTTGCTCGAGGTAACCCAAACTGTAGCCGTCTGAAAGGTGAGCTTCTCCATCAAAATCTTTCTCCACTCCAGCCATGATCCTTAGCAAAGTACTTTTACCTGAACCGTTAAGACCAAGAACTCCAATTTTGGCGCCGTAATAATAAGAGAGTGAAATATCTTTAATGATTTGTCGTTGCGGAGGAACTGTTTTATTGACCCCCATCATAGTATAAATAATTTTTTTATCGCTCATTACAATCAGTCTAAGTTTCTAAGTTCTCATTAATTACAAAGCATCCATTGATCAGAGCTTTAATTGGGAGTGTCTACAAGCTGTTCCCGCTTCACTTCGAAATTCTTACCACACCTCGGACAATTGACAACTATTTCGGGGTCATCTCCATAGAGCTCCTCCAACTCATTTCTTGGAATCTTCTTAAGAAAAGGCAGCAGTTTCTCTGGAGAACAATTACAGCAATAACTAAACTCACATTGCTTCATAAGCTTGTGAGAATAATTCGAAAGATTGGCATATATTTCATCCGGACCATTATCTTCAAACCAGCTCAGATCAACTTCAGGCATTCCTACCAAGGCCAAGGCCGTATCTGAATCTCGCAGTAAGGAGACCTTTAAGGGTAGCTGTTCACTCTGCTGATAGAATTCCTCAACCATCTTCTCTACATCATTACTCTGACACATTACTGAACTGTTAGTGACTTCGTTCTTTTTACCACTCATCTGAGAATGGAAAATATTAACATCGGTATGACGTATATTTTCGATTATAACCTGCCCCACCAACATTTTCTCTGCCGGGCTTGCTGTTACAAACAATGAATAGGGATCACTTGATCTCATGAGAAGGGTCCAAGCCAAAGATTCCTCAGGGTGCCTTTGAGTTATATG
>CALIEE010000156.1 GCA_938022485.1 uncultured bacterium
GGAGCAAGAAAAGATAGCGCTACTTTCGGACTCTACAGTGAAGCAGTTGCTGCTATCGTTCCTAGAAATATTCTTCTGACTATGGATATTTCACCTAGTTCCACCGAGGAGACTCACAGACTAGATACTAACCCCAACACTCCTGCTACTGATCCGACAAAGTATGGTGATTTTGTTTATGAGGTAGCTGCGCTGGATGATTCCAACGATCCTCTCAGCCCTAGACCAAGTCCTTCTCCGGCAATCTTAGGTAATTTTACTTGCGAGGTTGACTTTACTAATGGCCTCCCAGGAGTTACGACACCGAATACACCTTTCGATGCAACACAGTGCATGCTTTTTTCCTGCCTAAATGAACAATTTAATGCACCTGCGCCAGCAAATACCATGACGGGATTTAACTTATCTCGTCGGTATTGCGCAGATAATGCTGCGAGCACTCCAGATCGAGAACAAACCGACTATCAGATTGTTGAGATAAACACGACAGATGGAGACATCCCTAATCGTGGAAGGGTTGCTTTTCAAAATACGCATTTCTTGATTGATAGTCAGACCAGACCGGAGCCCCTTGCCTCTTTACTACAAGGCGTCCACTCGGGAATGGTGACCTTTCAGGACAGAGGGACAGGCGCCGACCAGTTTGGGTTCATGGCATTTGATGATGACTATTTACCTTTAAGGTCTACGACAGTAGGCGGCCTGCCTTCACTTGTAAAAACTGGCACTCAGGAGTTTGTCCGATTTAGGAACGCCACCGATTATAATTCCCAAACATCACTTCCTATAGAGCAGCGGCCTTATGTTCAAAACTTGCTAATTCCTAGGCGTTTTAGTGGGCAATCACACAGAAATGGTGGTCGGGGCGCCTATGCCCAGAGTGATTTAGGTGGTGTTTTTGCTGCGAGCTTGGGGATACTACAAAATGCGCCGAATTCCGAAATTGCCGCTAGCTCACTAATTATGTTTACCGACGGGATGTCATCCTGCCGCGTACAATTTGAAGATAATGATCCCGCTAGACCCATCTCCACGACCTGTAATACGGGTGATGAATCAATAAATAGGTTTGCTACTAATCAAATTATACGTCTGGCTAGAGATGAGTTTGCAGCTGCTGGAGTTGCATTTCATGTATTTCTTATTGGACAAGACGTTGCTCCTCATACTCAGCCACGCTCTGGGGGAGATGGCACTTGCCTGACAGATGAGCAGGCTAGACGTCAAGACGACCCAAATTCGACCAGCCAAGACAACTTATATGTAAATTTCGGCATCGGTATTGGAGGCGGTAGTTTTAACAATAGAAGCCCCAGTAGTCCATGGTACTACCCCAACGCTCTTTACCAAGCTGCAAGATGGACCGGGGGGGCCTATGTTCCCCTAAGACCGCCTTGTGTAGATGACTCTACTCCGCCGATTCCAATCGATATAACAGATGAACTGGACGCAGCTTGTGCCAGTAGAAATCTAAACGAACGACTGTTTACTTCTCTAAACCCCGTTTTTGACAACCCTGTTATGACACACGATGGTCTTTCTGTTCTTTATAATGATTCAGTCGATGGAGTTGGACGACTTCTCTGCGACCCTCGAGGTAGAAGCCTAGAAGATCAAGTAGCCGAAGAAATGCAACAAATTTTAGAAAAAAGCCCTTTTCTTTTGGTATCTGAAAGACCTGCTTCCTAGATTAGCTGGTCTAAGTATCTTGAATTCAAATAACTTGGCTAGCCTTGTTTCCAAGGCAGGCCATTTTTTTTTCAAGGATCATATTCTCACTATAGTCCTTAACCTTAAGCCTTTTCGCACAGGAACTGATCAGCGAAAAGGCGTCTTGACCAAGCCTCGAGCCGCTCTGTAGGTCACCAGCAATTGCTCTAGCTGGCACTAAACCAATTACTTCACTAGAGGCGAATTCAGCGCCTTCATTTTGAATTATTGATTCAATAAACTCTAAGCAATCCAGTGGTGAGGTTTGGTTAAAATCTTCAAAATTACAAGATATTTGATTTAAACCAAACTCCTCCTTCATCGTCCAACCAATGGCACGAACAGTCTCGAACTTATTTCGAATTTCTATGGCGATCGACTTACACAAAGCTAGCTCCGCATTTTCCAAAGAGAAGTTCCAAGCTACCAGTATAGGCCTTGCTCCAACTATCGTTGCTCCTAGTTTAGGATTGAAGTTTCCATCACCATAGTCCGGCTTCCATTCAGGCAGCTGAAGCTTATTTTCTAGTCCCTCATAACCGCCTTTTCTGATCTGGGCTAAACTTTTCCTCTGACCATTGCGCGCGGATTCTCGGTAAAGGAACACCGGCAAACTATACTTATCAGAGACACCCTCAGCGAACTCTTTTGCAATTTTATCGCACTCTTCAATAGTTGAATTGAAGATAGGGACAAAGGGACAAACATCAAGTGCGCCAATTCTCGGATGCTCCCCCTTTTGTTCTTGCATATCTATTCTGGAGAAAATTTCCTCAGCCAATCTCAAAGCAGCCTCAAGCACCCCCTGCGGTGTCCCTGCAAAGGTTATGACAGACCTTCCTGCTTGATGATTGTTCTCAAGATGTAAAAATTTACTTTGATTTTCTACTGTGACAGCACTTTCCAAAGCTTCCTTGTAGGATTCGCTACTGCCATCACTAAAGTTAGCAACGCACTCTATAATTTTATCCATTACAAAGGTTCTCTGGAACTCTAAATCGCAGACCAAACCAGCGAGCATCTCCGTGGATATCGCTCTCCAACGGGCTCCAAAGTCTATCTACAGTAAAGTTAACCGTTAGTTTCCCATCTGCAGCAACAACTGGAGCAAAATCAAGTTTTTGCCAGCTATTATCAGACAAAGTCACAGTCTGACTAGCTCCGGTAGATTCAAAATGGGCACTGACTGGCCTAGCCTGAAGGTCTGGGTGACCAGAAGTAAATTCTAAGGTGACTGGGCCGTTTAAATTGCAAAACTCAAAGCTTCCGCTACCAGAGCTCCATACGGCCGGACCTTCAAAAGCATAAAGCCCTTTAGTAGGAGAAGCCTTTAACTCCTCAGTGGCCGCTAAGAACATTAAATAAAAACAAGCGCCTAAGGAAACCAACCTAAGGAAAGGAAATCCTTGGCTCGAGGTACTGAAACCTCTTGAAAAAAGGATTGAGAGCAAAGCAATTACTAAAAGCCTAACTTCAGGAAAATTGAAATGAGGTCCGGTTAACAAACAAACCGAAAGAATCAAAAGAGAAAGAGCTATGGCGTCAGTCAACGGCTCCGAATCGATTTTCCTGAACGAAAAAATGACTACTACAAAAATTGCTAGCCAGGCAAATAAACCGACAAGCCCAGATTCCGTAGCTATTTGAAGATAAAAATTATTAGCATTATCTCGCCAACCATTTAGTTCTTGGTACTCACTAGAACTAAGTGCAGCTCTGGCATAGCCATCTTGGCTTTCAATAAATTGACCTAAGCCAATTCCTGATACAGGTTCCTGCTTCCATGCTTCAATTGCGATTCGGCCAAAAAGCAATCTACTCTTTCCAAAATCTTTAATTTTTTCAATTGAAAACGTCTGAGCTGTTCTCTCTATCAGTGG
>CALIEE010000157.1 GCA_938022485.1 uncultured bacterium
TTGATATCCTTTTTGCTGAGGGACAACGACGTTATATCGACTGTCTTTCTCCATACGCTCGGCAATACATGAAACAATTGGATAAGGCTGATGTCGATTCTATTAGCTTAATTCCACCTACAATTGCTGTTTCTCAGAAAAAGGCGACTTCTGCTGGAGTATCAACAGTTGCAACTACAACTGACATTTATCAGTATCTGCGATTACTTTTCTGCAAGACAGGAGAACAGCATTGCCCTGATCACGACCTTCCAATTACTAATACAACGGCAGAACATATAGCAGATGAGATAATTTCTCTTAGTAAGGGCAAGTCAGCTTATTTGTTCGCCTCCGTGGTCAGTGGAAGAAAAGGATACTACAATGACCTCTTCCAAAGAGCTATTCAGGCAGAAATATCTTCGGCAAGAGTGGATGGAAAAGTCATTTCAATATCTGCTGAGCTAAGGCTGGAACGACATAAGCTGCACTGGATATCTCTTCTAGTCGGCTCCATTAAGGGAAACAAGAGAAATAGAAAACTCATAGTAGATGCGATTGAACAATGTTTATTGCTTGGAAACGGAGAGCTTGAAGTTTCAGTTGGAGATCCCGACAGCAAACCAATGGTTTTTAATACAGCTAGGGTTTGTCCAAAATGTAGCCGAGGATTCAGAGAACTAGACCCTCAGGATTTCTCTTTTCGCTCAAAAAGAGGGCTATGCACAGAGTGCGGGGGAACTGGCAAAGTCACTCAAAGAAAAAATGAGGTCACTTGCCCTGATTGTGACGGGGCTCGAATCGGATCGATTGGGAGACATGTCTATTTAAACGGCAAGACTATTTTCGACCTAACTAGCCTTTCAGCAGAGCAATTACTAAAAGTAATCAAAACTCTAAAGTATGATTCTCGTCTAGAGCCAGTGATGGACCCAATCCTTACCGAGCTAAAACATCGGCTTAAAATTATCTCTCAAGTAGGGCTTGGTTATATTGAATTGGACCGCAATGCCTCCAGTATCTCAGGTGGTGAAGCTCAACGCCTTCGACTTGCCAAAACCTTAGGCTCTCCACTTACTGGGGTTTGCTACGTACTTGATGAGCCCACTATTGGCCTTCACTCAGAAGACCAGCAACTGCTTATAGGCATACTTAAAGATCTAAAAAAGGCAGGAAATACTGTAGTAGTGGTTGAACATGATGAAGATATCATTCAAATGGCCGACCATGTAATCGACGTGGGCCCAGGCGGAGGAGAAAATGGAGGTACTATTGTTTACGAGGGAAAGCCTGCCGGGCTACTCAAATCTAAAACAAGTAAAACCGGTGAGTATCTCAAAAAAATAAAGAACGTTTCCGAACTACCAAAGCTTAGCACAAATAAAAATCAAGCAAGGCTGACGCTGAAAGGAGCTTCCGCAAATAATCTAAAAAATGTAACTGCTGAAATTCCCTTAAATAAATTGTCAGTAGTTTGCGGGGTCGCTGGTTCGGGGAAAAGCTCTCTAGTCCATGAATGTCTTATACCAGCTGTTATCGAAGCTTTTGGGGGAGAAAACGATTCCGCATCAAACTGGACAGGGCTAAGTGGCGTTGAGACTCTTGATAAATTTGTAGAGATTGATCAAAGCCCTCTTGGAAAGACTTCTAGCTCGACTCCCGCCTCTTACCTCGGAGTAATGAAAGATATAAGAAAAGTATACTCAATGCTTCCGGAGGCTGAGACAAGGGGCTGGACTGAAAAACATTTTTCTTTCAATACCGGAGCTGGCCGCTGTGATTTTTGCGGAGGGAAAGGCTTTATTAAAGTTCCAATGAGCTTTTTACCGGATGCGGTTACCGGTTGTGAAGCCTGTAACGGTAAAAGGTATAACCAAGAAACTGAATCACTCACTTACAATGGACTCTCTATTGGCAGCCTGCTTGAGAGAACAATGGATGAAGCTTTAGCTATTCTCAAGAATCATAAAAGAATTTATCGTTCTTTAAAGTATGTCTGCGATCTCGGACTGGGTTATATATCTCTGGGACAACCAAGCCACACTCTAAGCGGTGGCGAAGCTCAAAGGCTAAAAGTGGCTAGGGAGCTAGGAAAGCGTGAAGCAATCAACACTCTCTATGTTCTAGATGAGCCGAGTATAGGTCTTCACATGAGCGACATTAGTAGATTATATTCGGTACTGAACAATCTGGTAGAGCTTGGTAATACCGTGCTAGTAGTTGAACATAATTTGGATTTTATCTCTTCAGCCGAGCATTTAATTGAATTGGGACACGGACCTGCTATAGAGGGAGGAAGAATCATTTTTTCTGGAAGTCCTTGGGAAATGATCGGAAAGAAAAAAGAAACTCCAACCTCCAGGGCTCTAAAAAAGTATCTTTCAAATGAATGACAATTTACTTGAAAAACTAAAGTTAAAACCAGCCAGAGAGGATTTTTCTCAAAGACCTGTTCCAGATGATTTAATGGGAAAACTTTTAGATGCAGCCAATCATGCTCCTAGTGGCTTCAATATGCAGCCTTGGCATTTTCTACTACTAGAAGATTCTAATCTAAAAAAACTCTGCTATCACATTGCCTTGGAGCAACGACCCGTTTTAGAAGCACCAGTAACCGTTATATTCATTGCCGATCCTACTGCTTGGAAAGGGCCTTATAGCGAAGTGCTGAGACTTGGAGTTGAGAGTGGGGCGCTTTCAAAGGATGAGGCTAGTATGTTCAGGCAAAGCATGAACCTATTTTTTGATTCTGGTCTCTGGGGCTTGAAGGGTCTACTAAGGCGTATCACAATGCCCTATGAAAGAATGGCTAAGCCCACTGCTCGCTACCACTGCTCCAAAGCTGAAACGGAGGCCTGGGTTAATTCACAAACCATGTTTGCTGCTGGATCTTTCTACGTGACAGCCCGTGCCGCGGAGCTCACTACCTCAGTGATCATGAACTTCGATGAAAAAAGACTAAAGAAACTCTTAGGTATACCTAAGGAAATGATTGTTCCAATTATGATTTCTACCGGCTATTTGCTCGACGAGGAGACTCCAAGAGTCAAGGAAGTTAGATTTCCAATTGACGACAAGGTAAGCCGTAACCTTTTTGGGAACACTAGAAGAATGGTAAAAAGTCGAACCGAGTCCTAGTTTCGGACTCTATTTTTTTATAACCGCCACTGCTTGTCCAAAAGCAGCAAAATCATTGTTTCCAGGCTCAAACTCAAATGCCTCTGAACTGCTTTGAAACCATGTTTCGATCTCCATTCCTGCAATAGAAACTATCTCTTCAATAAAACTTCTAGAAGCTGGAAATATTGACAACCCTTGATAGGAATTACTACCTGACTTTAGAAGCTGCTTTGCAAACGAATTCTCCTCAAGAAGCAGAAATGAACCGACAAAAGTTCCAGAATTTTTTAAAACTCTTTTTAAACCAACAAGATATTTTAGAATATCAGTGGGAGACATGTGAGAAAAAACAGTAAATGATGAGACCATATCTACACTTTGGTCACCCAAAAGAGGAAAATGGGAGTCAGTTTCCAACAACCAAGTTGCGTTACTCTCTCTAACGCCAAGGTCTAGTAGTTCGCGACGAGTGTTCTCCAAAGCAGTCTCGGAAACCTCCATACCTAGGTAATGACCTTGGCTAAGGTAAGGAACTGTGTGAGCAGCCATAGAATCGAGTCCACAGCAAAAGTCCAGCAAACTATCAGAAGGCTTCAAACCACATTCGAGAAGAATATTGTGTTTTAGGAAAGAAACCGACTCAAGTTGAGCTGCCTTTTTTGCCAGAGACTCTCCTGGAGCTCTTCTAGAAAATTCTTCGTACTCATCATAGAAGGAAAGAAACTCGTCAGTTCCTAGAGACACTCCCAGGACTCGATCCGTTGTTCTCTTAAGTAGGGCTGAGAGCCGTGTCTTTTGGCTGTCAGAACTTGTAGTCTCTTTAAATATAGGCTTGGAGCTTGCCATAAAATTCGCCCTCGATTCGAATTTTGTTCAAACTTGAAAGTTTAGAATATTAAATTTATTAGGAACCCAGTGTCTTGCTT
>CALIEE010000158.1 GCA_938022485.1 uncultured bacterium
CGAATTCTGGACTCCGAAGACATTCTTACTGTTAAGCAACTACCTAGAAAGCTGACTATTGTTGGTGGTGGTATTATTGGTATTGAATATGCTTCCATGTTTGCAGTTCTTGGAATCAAAGTAACCTTAGTCGAAGCTAAGAAACAGTTACTGACTTTTGTAGACCGAGAAATTGTAGAGTCTTTAAAGTACCACTTAAGAAACCTCGGTATAACCATTCGTCTTGGTGAAGAAGTTCTTGAAGTAACCAGACGAGAGGATGGACAGGTAGTTACCTCCCTTAAAAGTGGTAAGAAAATAGTTTCAGACACTGTTCTAGTATCAGCTGGTCGTCAAGGAGCCACTGATTCTCTAAACTTGGAAAACCTTGATATTGAAGTAAACAAATTCGGAAAGATTAAAGTAAACGAACATTTTCAAACGGCTGCTGAAAACGTTTATGCAGTCGGAGATGTTATTGGATTTCCAGCCTTGGCTAGTACCGGAAAACGGCAAGGTAGATTAGCAGCTAGCCACGCTTTTGGTGTGAAGGAAGACTTTGAAGAAATACCTCTCCCTTGGGGAATTTACACAATTCCTGAAATTGCTCTAGTTGGCGAAACGGAAGATTCGCTGACTGAAAAACAGGTTCCCTACGAAACTGGAATTGCTCGCTACAAAGAAATTGCTCGAGGCCAGCTAATTGGGGATGAGCTGGGAATGCTTAAAATTATCTTTCATCGCGACACCTTACAACTCCTAGGTGTCCATATCATTGGTGAAGGTGCCACTGAAATCATCCATTTAGGTCAAGCTGTACTGCATTTAAAAGGCGGGCTTGAATATCTCACCGAAGGCGTGTTTAATTATCCTACACTAACTGAATGCTATAAGGTTGCTGCCTTGGATGGTTTAAACAAGATTCGCGCCTAAGCCTCGGTTAGATAAAAAGGTTAAATAAACCTGGAAAACTGCAGTTTTAGTTGTAAATTTTGTGTCTTCTTCCGTTGTAAAAAGAACACCTCTTTCAGCGCTTCAACCCGCAATTAGAATACTTATTGTTGAAGACGACCTTTTACTGGCTAAAAGGTTGGTGAAAAGCCTTTCACTTGCTTGCCCCAACTACAATTTTTGCCACGCTTCAACTTTTGAGGATGCTCTAAGGCTCAATCAAGAACTGAGACCCACGGCGGCCATAGTTGACCTCTCACTTTCTAAGCAAGCAGGACCAGAGCAAGGGCTAGAGTTAATTGAAAAACTAGTCTCAGGAGTAAATTCCACCAGTGTAATAGTTCTAACTGGGGAAAATAGCGTTAGTTATGGCTTAAAATGCATTCATGCTGGAGCCTCAAGCTTCAATCAAAAGCCGACTTCTCCAGAGAAACTACTTACTTTACTTGAAGACGCTGTTAATACTTCTCAAATAAAAAAGACAAAAAAAGCCTCCGGTTCAGAGCGCTACTCTATTCAAATCAAACGCTACTCTAGTTCAATGAAAGAGGTAATTGAACTAGCTGATTTTGCAGCCCATAGCTTTCAGCCTCTTTTACTTACCGGAGAAACAGGAACTGGAAAAGGCTGGTTAGCTAAAAAAATAGATCAAGCCAGCAGCTCTAAACAGTTTGTTCGCTATCAACCTAGTTTTACTAGTGCAGATCTTGTGAACAGTGAACTCTTTGGTCACGAAAAAGGGGCTTTTACTGGGGCATTAAATACTAGGGTCGGGTTAATCGAAACCGCAGATAAAGGAAGCCTTTTTATTGATGAGATTGACTCTCTGTCCAACGAAAGTCAGGTGATGCTTCTCGAAACTCTTCAGGAAAAAAACTTTAGAAGAGTTGGCTCAAACCGTATCTTATCTTCTTCGTTTCGTTTGATAAGCGCAAGCAACCAGGGGCTTGAAGCTCTTGCTGGAGGTGATGTGCTGAGAAAAGATTTCTTTCATAGAATCTCCCACTTAAAGATAGAGCTTCCTCCACTAAGAGAAAGAAAAGAAGATATCATCCCCTTAGCAGAGTCTTTTTTGACTGAAATTTCAAATAGCCAAGGATGCAAAGTGCATTCCATTAGCCACTCTGCAAATGCAATGCTTAGTTCTTATAGTTGGCCCGGGAACATTAGAGAGTTATCAGCAGTTATCGAATCAGCTGCCTGGTTGGCAAACTATAGAAAGAAATCTGTCATAGAGGCTGAAGAGATAAAGCTAAACCAAAGCAGTAGAATCGCCGCGCATGCTAAAGGTAGCTACCAGGAGCAGCTAGAGGACTTTAATCGAAAAATACTCCTCAGTGCTATCGAACTTACTGAGGGGAATAAAACTGAAGCTGCTAGATTGCTTGGTCTAGATCGTTCTACTTTTAGACGACTGTTGTATTCCGTAAAAAAGATGAATTCTTAAAGTAGCTTAGAAGAGTCCTTCCCAGAGCGAGAATTTTAGTCGATCTGTCTGCCACCAAACCAAGAACCTCGTATTTCCTCGATTCGGTTATAGACCTGCTTTAGCTCATCCAGCTTTCGCTTAGCCTCTTCTGGGCCTAAATCACTCGTGTCTGGATGATATTCCTTGAGCATCTTTCTATAAGCATTCTTCAGCTCAGACTCACTGGCTTCGTCTGTCAATCCAAATACCGCCACCAGGGTGGAATATTCATCTTCACCAGAACTCTGCTCGGTATACCTAACACTATACTCCTTCTCAGTTGGAGCTTCCCTAGAGGATGAAGCTCCTCCAAGTCCCCCTGAAAGAGCGCTATTTCTATTTGATGAAGAGGGCTGTGAAAGATTTTGCTTCTGAGCGAAAGACATACCAATTGAACTTGCTGGATCTGATTTGGTTTTCACACTCTTCTTCTTTTTTGGTTCTGGAGAGTCCTCAGTTTCTAATTCTGATTTCTCTTCTCTGCGGTCTAAATCGTCTTGAAATTTACTCCAAATATAAATAGAACCCAAAATAGCTGAAATACCCACCGCAAAAACCAAGAGAAGCTTCTTGATTTCAGCACCGTAATACCCCTTACCAAAGAGAAAAAGTTTTGTTTTTATATCAAGTTCATTGTTGGAATTAATCTCTTCCACACGACCAAGAGCAAAATTTTCCCCCTCAAGTCCATTTGCATGTCTAACAATTGCTTTTCTAAGAGCTAAATTTTCAGGGTTAGGATCTGGACGAATAGTTAAAACTCTCTCATAATAATCTCGAGCCTGCTTAATATTTCCAGACTTCACACTATCTTTAACTCTCCAACTAAAAAGCTTGGCTAGCGGCTCGGCAACTTTCTTGGAAGCCTCTGTATTTTCAATTTCAAGCAATAAGTCTTTGGTAGAGTCGTCATCAAAAGGCCAACTATGAGAAATATCATCCGAGTTATTCATCAACCCATTTAAAATCTCTAAAACTTGGTTTTCCCAACCAACCTTTCGTTCCGCAGAGGGAATACGAGCAAACCACTTCAATGCCATATTGAAATCATTTCCAGCAATATTGTCTTGGACAATATTCTCAATCTGAGTAGCTGCAAGTTTGTTTAGTAGGGAAGTTTCATTAGACTTTGTTATCGACTCCCTAAATCGATCAAACTCTTTGAGTCTTTTTGTTCCAAGAAGAGCAGAGGTTTTTTCAAAGAGATAATTATAACGATTTATAGTTCTAAGGTTAGTATCTTGAGGTTCAAGAACCTGTCCAGCCAAAGCTTCCATCAATGCTACAGAATGTGAATTTCTAGAAAGCAATAAATCAAAAACTCTCTTTGAGAGTTTTTCGCCAATGATGGCATCAAAATTTCTCAAACTGGCAAATTGTCGAGAATCGAGCTCAGAGACTTCAAGCTCTTCTATCTCAACACTGTCAATTAGGTAATCTGAGAAGGAGTCTACTGAGCCAATGCCTTGGTGAACTTCTTCGATTTTGTTTTTCAGCTCGGCAATGTCTCCAAACACATGGGATGGTACGAGCACAGCCCAAATCAAGATTATTATTGTAAACCAGTTCATCTTCTTTTTTCGCTAAATTCGTTCTTTTTGAAACTATCTCCCAATAATTTAGATGACTTAGAGCTAGAAAAGAATGAATAAAATTATTGAAATTATTAGCTTTATTTAGCTAAA
>CALIEE010000159.1 GCA_938022485.1 uncultured bacterium
AATTTCCCTTTAGATTCAACTTGCAACAATGGAGTGCCGAAGTCAGTAGTTAAAAACTCTTGTCGAGGAGCAAGGGCAACTCGTTGCGCAGGAGAAATATCAGACGCGATGTATTGGAAAATTCATGACGAGCTTTTTAAATATCCCAGTTGGGATTCTAGCCTCCTAGATGATTTGGACAAGTACTTTGCGGAAGGAGAGGCTCGAACTAAGTTTAAGGTATGTATGGAGTCTGACTATCCTGTAGGTGTGCAGCGAGATATTCGTGAGGCCGACCGGGTTGGCTTGCAATCCACACCAACGATATTCTTGAATGGAAAACTGGTTGGAACTTCAAAAAAAGAGGTTTTGGAGGGAATTATTGATCGAATCCTAAGCTCATCTAAGGGCTAGGCGTCGTAGATTGAGAGTAGTTCTTTCAGCGAGAGGATGGCTTCATTGATTAGGTCGAATGAGTTCTCCTCGTGAAGTGAGAGCTCCAGGATTTGGCTGGGTTTGTGCCCAGGAAAAAATCTGACCATCCCGCTGTTAGCCTCAAGGTTAAAATGTAGGTCCAAGTAAGGGAACCTGTAATCAAGTTCTCTTGCCAAGGTGGTGAATTTCGCCTCAATAGTTTCCATAGTCCTTATTAGATTCCAGCTATCTCAAAATAGGTTCTAATCAAGGCGTTTTTTGTGTTATTTTGGAAAGTGAGAGAGATTTATACAGCAATACTGGAGGTTTAAACCGACCAGTCTTTTCTTGACCTGACTAGGGATGGAAGCTCCTGGTTTCTATTTGCAGACTTTGGTAGTTTTCTGGAACCTTTAAATTAAAAATTTAAAATTTGATGAAGTCCAATAATTCCTCACCAGACTGTTCAGTTCAAGAAGAAGCGGATCAGTCATCGCACTTAATTCATTCTAGTGATTTGAGAGCCGCCAATGAGGGCCACAGCTATGCCTCGGCTTCCTCCAATACTTCTGGGCTTAAGGGTAGGCTCCGTGGTTGGTTGCTCAAGTTTTTGTTGGGGGATTATTTTGAGAAAGAGCTTCAACAGCATGCTTCTATTGTCAGATATCTGAATTTTTTGACTAGTCATGTAGATGTTGAACTAGGCGATAAGTTAAAGGCTTTCCAAGGCGAGATAGGGGAAAGCTTAAGAAGACAGGAGTTAGATCTTAAGACTTTAAGTTCCAAAGATTTTCCAAGGCTTAGCGATAGTTTAGAGCAGAAACTAAAGATTTTAGAACAGGCAAATCGCGAGAATCAGATAAAACTTGATGCCCAGGATGCTGTGCTCAAGGGTCTAGAGACTATTATCAGGATTGAAGGTAAAGCAGCTGCTCAGTCAAATGTTGCAAAAGCTGAGCCTGTAGGCTGTTCGGTTGATTATGATTACTTTTTGTTTGAGAACCGATATCGCGGTTCAGAAGAGACTATCAAAGAGAGACAGATAGGCTATGTCGAACTTTTTAAAGGTAGTAGTAAAAAGATCCTTGAAATTGGGGCCGGCCGTGGGGAACTGCTAGAGCTTTTTTCTGAGGCCAAGCTTGCTGCCTATGGTGTGGATGTTGACCAGGGAATGGTCAAGTATGCGACTTCAAAAGGTCTTGAGGTTAATTGCAAGGATGCTTGTCAGCATTTAGAGAATCTTCAGGATGACAGCTTATCTGGTATTATTGCTGTTCAAGTGATTGAACACCTTCCTTTGGATTATTTTCGTTCACTGCTAAGCCAAGCCCATAGAGTACTTGAGCCAGGTGGTAGATTGGTTTTTGAAACTATTAACCCTTGTTCAATAGTTGCACTTACACAGCATTATTTTAGGGACCCCACCCATGTTTCACCACTGCATCCGGATACAACAAGTTACTTAATGGAGAGCGCTGGCTTTGTCTCTATAAAGTCAACTAATATCAATCCTTTTCCGAAAGAGGCTAAGTTGGGAATGATTGATGGAATTGTTTCTGAAGAGCCTGGCCTTCTTAGATCCCTTGAGAAGCTGAATATTAGAATAAATCGCTTAGATGATCTTCTTTACGGACATCAGGATTATTTTATTTCCGGTCAAGTCTCCAAATAACAAACATAATAACTGATCATATGTATGGGTAATGATTGAGGGGTAGTTCTAAACATAGAACTGATCAAATTTATTGCTTGAAATAGAAGGCAACGGCCCCTATCCTGATCGCATCTTACCGAAACAACAATTTTAGCTGATTCAATTTATAAACGCTCCGACCAGGGGCTAGAAGAAAGGTGGACAAAATGGGTCTTTGGGACAAGGTAAAAGGTCAATTAAGGACAGTAATCGAGTGGGAAAACCCCGATAGTAATGTTCTTTTTGAAGCCTGGAGCGTCAATGGCGACGAGATCAAAAATAGCTCTAAGTTGATAGTTAAGCCTGGCCAGGGAGTTATCTTTGTTTACGAGGGAAAGATAGAAGCTGTTCATATTGAGGAAGGGCTTTTCGAATTAGAGACGGCTAACATTCCGTTTATCACTACTCTAAGTAAGTTCATGCAATCCTTTGAAAGTGAGCACAAGGTTGGCATTTACTACTTCTGGCAAACTCAGTTTTTAAACCAGAAATGGGGCACGGCCTCTCCTGTAAAATACGATGATCCAGTTTATAAATTTCCAGTTTCTCTTCGGGCCCATGGTAACTTTACTTTTAGAATAACTGAGCCAGAGAGGTTTTTTGTTAATGTCGTAGGTTCTCGAAAGATTTTTGAAGTGGAGCAGGCAAAGAGAATAATGGTTGAACGTTTTGTTCAAGAGCTTTCAGATCTTTTAGCGGAAAGTGGCTTTAGTTATGCCGAGATCGATAAAAACAGAATGGAACTTTCTGAGCTTCTGAGTAAGCTGATCGGACCAGAGTTTGAAACTCTGGGGTTTGTGATGGAAGACTTTAGAATTGAGGGGACTGACTTTGATGATGCTACCAAGGAGAGAATTGGTCGTATCGCAGATATTACCGCTGAAGCCATGGCTGCTGAAAAAGCAGGTATCGATTATACGAAAATGCAACAGCTTGAAGCTTTGCGAGATGCTGCCAAGAATGAAGGCGGCATTGCCGGAATAGGAGCAGGGCTGGGAGCAGGTGTTGGACTAGGGCAGGCTATGATGGGTGGTCAGAACTTGGCCGGAGCTACTACTAGCGCTATAGGTTCTGAAACAGTCGAGCAGAGACTGGAGAAATTGAAAGGTCTAAAGGAGAAAGGATTAATCTCTGATGATGAGTTTGAGGCTAAGAAAAAAGATATTTTGGCTGATCTATAAATGTCCTCTGGAAATTCCTTAGACTGCCCTTCCTGCGGAGCAACTCTAGCCGTAGAAGATCGATTTACCAAAGTCGTAATTTGCGAGTACTGTGGTCAAACCTCTGCGCTAACGAATCGCAGTCTTGATCCAACTGGAAAGAAAGTAAGCCTGGCAGACGTCGAGTCTGATTTTAGAATTGGCCGAACAGGAACCCTCAGAGGAGAATCTTTTACTGTTTTAGGGCGACTCAGGTACGATTATGAGGATGGTTTTTGGGAGGAGTGGTTTATTACACTTGAGAGCGGTGGAAAGCTTTGGATTCAAGAAGATGAAGGCGAGATTACTGCCTATAAAAAAGAAAGTATTACTTCTCCAATTCCTCCCTGGGATCAAATATCAGTAGGTTCGATGGTCTCTATCAATGGGGCTCAAGTCTTTGTGACCGAGAAAAATCGGGCTTCTATTACTGGAGGCCTAGGGCAGCTAATGTTTCGAATAACGCCGGGGGAGCAAATTAAGTACATTGACGGTAATAGTGGTGGGGAGTTGGTCTCAATAGAGTTTAGTCCAGAAGAAATTAATTTTTCCAGAGGTCAAGCTTTGGATAACAGATAACTTTTGA
>CALIEE010000160.1 GCA_938022485.1 uncultured bacterium
CAGCGATTTGCTCTGAGTTATTGAAGAAATGAGAGAGAAATTTTTCGAGTCTTTGGTCACTAAGCTGGACCTGACTGACTAAAAAATTTTTTTGCAAAAAATTATAGCCAGACTTGATCGATGGAGCTAAAAGCGCCAAGCTGATTAGCGAAATTAAAGTTGTTACTAAAAGTTCAGGTAGCGAGAAACCTTTTATTGGATTTCTTAGGGAAGACACAAGCTATACTCCTGATCTTCATAAGAACACTCAAAGATATAGCAGTTTTCTGAGCGGTCAAACTTTTTACAATTTTCACTTAGTTTTCCCTGGCTAATTAGATGTTCCTGAGTTTCCATCTCTTGCTTTATCTTGGATATTCGCTCAATTCTAGTTTTGAAAATTTTTTCTATAGCGCTGTGTTGACGGACAACAGCATTAAAACCAGCTAGAGCAGAGAGTGTGATTGTAAGACTGACCAGCGCCTCCCCCAAATTCATGACTTTTCCTTCGAAAGGCAATGATTTGTGACATAGCCGTACAAGGAAACAGTTAAGTGGCAGCTTTTGTTGTCTCGGTTAGTTAAGGTGAGCTTTCCTGGGGAGGTTGTCCCTTTGCCTGAGAATTTTATTTGATCTTCGAATATACCAAAAGAAGGTGTTAGCTTTATATCTTTAAGTTCTATTTTCTTGATAGAATGGATAGAACCTTTAATTTCAAGTGAATCTTCGTTGATGAAGACAGAAAGAGGATTATGAGTTGCCATTGATAGGATCTGTGCTCTCTCTAGCTCCTGCGTAATCAATTTTGAGTTGAAGGCTAAAGAGGCTCCTCGTAAGAAATTTGAGTTAGTAGTTGAAACTAAAAGAATTATTCCTATTATGCTTAGGACGGCTATTATTTCGGGGAGAGAGAATCCCTTCTCTTTGTCAGCCTCTTTGTCGGGCATTTCCATCAGTTTGTCATTCATGTTCAATTCTTCGCTTTTGAGGGCAGAAATTTTCTGGTTTAGGGAAGAAAACTTGAAAAGGTTTCAATGAAGGCCTTGATTTGAGTAGGCGTGATTACTATAACCGCGGGGTTCAATCGCAAATAGAAAGCGGAGTAAGAAGAATGTCCCAAAAGTTCAGAACTGAGAAAGATTCAATGGGTGAAATGCAGGTTCCTGCATCTGCCTACTATGCAGCTCAAACCCAAAGAGCTGTAGAAAATTTTCCGATTAGTGCCCTTAAGTTTACAGAGCCAATGATTAAGGCCATGGGTCTGGTTAAGCGTTCTGCTGCGATTGTAAATAATGAGCTTGGCGCGCTTGATGATGCAATGAAAGATGCCATCGTGGCTGCTGCAGAGGAGGTTGAATCTGGTCAGCTCAACGACCACTTTGTTGTGGACATCTTTCAAACTGGTTCGGGAACTTCGAGCAACATGAATGTGAACGAAGTTGTTGCAAATCGGGCCAAAGAAATTTCAGAAGGTAAGCTTGATGTTCACCCTAACGACCACGTGAATGCGAGCCAATCATCAAATGATACAATTCCTACTGAAATTCATATAGCTACAGCCAGAGAAATTAATGATGATCTGATTCCAGCTTTAAAAGTTTTTTCAGAATCTCTAGGTAAAAAAGCTGAAGAGTATAAAGATTTAGTAAAGACTGGACGGACTCATTTGCAAGACGCTACTCCTGTAACTCTTGGGCAAGAGTTTGGAGGATACCAGGCGCAGATTGATCAGGGAGTGAAAAGGCTTCAGCGCTCGCTGGAGACTATTTACGAGCTTCCTTTGGGAGGAACTGCAGTCGGAACCGGTCTTAACACACCTCTTGGTTTCGCTGATAAGGTGATTAAAGAAATTGCTTCTCGCTCTGGTTTACCATTTGTTGAGGCAAGCAATCATTTCGAAGCTCAGTCTGCAAAAGACGCGCTAGTAGAAATGAGCGGACAGTTAAAGACAATTGCGACTAGTGTAATTAAAATTGCCAATGATATTCGATTGCTTGGCACTGGACCTCGTTGTGGTTTGGGTGAAATTTCTCTCCCATCTGTTCAGCCTGGTTCCTCAATAATGCCAGGAAAAATCAATCCGGTAATCTGTGAGTCGGCTATTATGGTGGGTTGTCAGGTAATTGGAAATGATGCTGCAGTTACCACTGCTGGTCACGTTGGAAGTACTTTTGAATTGAATGTGGCGATGCCCGTTATCGCCCACAATATTCTGGAGTCTATTAGCCTTTTAGCTAATACGGCTCGAAACATGGCAGCTAAATGTGTTGACGGTATTACTGCTAATCCTGAACGACTTCACGAGCTGGCCGAGATCAATATCTCCACTGTTACTGCCTTGGTTCCAATAATTGGCTACGACAAGTCGGCAGAGATTGCCAAAATAGCTTGGAAAACAGGGGAGCCATTAAGAGCCGTTGCTCTTAGAGAGTCTGGACTTCCGGAGGATGAGTTGAATAAGGCTTTGGACCTTGTCAAGATGACCAAACCAGGCCTTTAAAAGGTTGCCGGTCTTGGTGGATATCTCCTTGTCAGAAGGCATAGCGAATTTTTAGTGAGCTCTGGAGTTTTTAGGTGACGGCTAGCCACCAGCTTATAAAAATCGTAAGCTCCGCTCTATGAGTGGAGCTATGGAAAAAGCGGATGAAATTCAAAGACAAAAGCTTGGCAGTGCCAAGAGGTTAGTCATTAAACTCGGAACCAGAGTTGTTAGCGATGACTCTGGCCGTCCTGATAAGTTGCGTCTAAAATCCATTGCCAGTGAAATTGCCAGTTTGCTTTCTCAAGGCAAGGAAGTTGTTTTGGTTAGCTCGGGTGCAATCGGAGCTGGAATTGAAGCTTTGGGGCTAGCGGAAAGACCAAAGAGTCTTTCTTCCCTTCAGATGTGCGCTGCCGTTGGGCAAAGCCGATTAATGTCTATTTATGAAGAGCTCTTTTCCGCTTTTGGTTTGAAGGTTGGCCAGGTTTTATTGACCCGTGATGGCTTGGCTGACCGAAAACGATACTTAAATATCAAAAATACCTTAAGGGAACTCTTTGAGCATAAAATAGTTCCAGTGGTAAACGAGAACGATGTGGTCTCAGTTGAAGAGCTATGTTTTGGTGACAACGACATGCTTGCCGCTATGGTTTCAGTTCTCACTGACTCCGATGGCTTGCTTCTTCTTTCAACTGCCGATGGTTTGAGAAAAGATTTGAATGATCCTGAATCGAGAATTTCCTTTGTTAGTGATTTGAGTGATGACCAGCATCAGTTTGTTTCTGATCAATCTGACAAGCTTTCGACTGGCGGCATGAAATCTAAACTCGAGGCTGCTGCTTTGGCTACTAGCTCAGGAGTCTCAACAATAATTGCCTCTGGGGCAGAGCAAGGTGTTATTGAGAGCTGCCTATCAAGGACGGACACAGGTACCCTTTTTGCGGCTAAAGAGACAACAAGCAACGGCTCTAGAAAGAAGTGGCTAGCCATTTTTCCTCAAGTTTCTGGTTCGATCCTTATTGATGCTGGGGCTGAAAAAGCTCTTAGAGAGCAAGGTGTCAGCCTTCTACCTGTTGGTATTAAAGCTATTGAGGATGAATTTGAGTCCGGAGACTTGGTTGCTATAAAGAATGAGTCAGGCGAAATAGTTGCTCGAGGGTTGACGTCCTATTCCCATAGAGAGCTTAAGGAGATTAAAGGTCTCAGCTCCTCAGAGTGCCGCAAGATATTAGGAAATACATTGTCGGATGAGGTTGTGCATCGAGATAATATGGTGATCGTATGAGTGCTATAAGAAGGCTGGGAGAACAGGCTCGAGCAGCTAGTTTTGAGTTGCTTGCCCTAGACACAACGCAAAAGAATAAAGTTTTGGCCTCAATGGCTGATGCTCTTGAAGCGTCCAGGACAGACTTAAGAGAAGCCAATCAAAAAGACCTTGAAGCAGGAAGATCTGCTAAAATTGGCTCTGCATTACTGGACCGCTTAGAGTTAACCGACTCTCGCACTGATGCCATGATTCAAGGAGTTCGGGATATTATAGATCTTCCGGACCCAGTGGGAGGAGAGATTAAATCTACCATACGGCCTAATGGTCTAGAGATTAAAAAAGTGCGAGTTCCCATTGGAGTTATTGGCTTTATTTATGAATCTCGGCCTAATGTGACAGTTGATTCTAGTGCTCTCTGTTTTAAGTCCTCTAATGCCATAATCCTTAGAGGTGGAAAGGAAGCGATAGAGAGTAATAAAATTATATCTAAAGCTCTTGTTGAAGGTGGAATAGCAGCTGGAATGCCAGAGCATGCCGTGCAGTTGGTTCAAACTACTGACCGTGAAGCAGTAAAAGAGTTGGTTCAGCTTGAGGGTTTGGTAGATGTTGTAATTCCTCGTGGTGGAGAGGGCCTGATCAATGCTGTTACTGAAATGGCGCGAGTTCCAGTTCTGAAGCATTACAAAGGAGTTTGTCATGTTTATGTAGACGACTCTGCTGACATGGAAAAAGCCGCAAGTATTGTAAAAAACGCCAAATGCCAGCGTCCTGGAGTTTGTAACGCCATGGAGACGTTACTGGTTCATAAGGATGTGGCAGAAGGCTTTGTGGCAAATCTTCCAGAATTGCTCAGCGGTGTTGAAATTAGAGGTGACCAGACCGTTCAGAGTATAATCCCTGGCGCAAAAGCGGCGAGTGAAGAGGACTGGCATGCTGAGTATTTAGATTTAATTTTAGCAGTTAAGGTGGTTGACTCGGTTGATTCTGCTATTGCTCATATTAATGAATATGGCTCTAGGCACACAGATGCAATTGTAACTGGTTCGGAAGAAGCTACTAGAAAGTTTCAGAACCAAGTTGATGCTTCAACCGTTTGTGTCAATGCCTCTACTAGGTTTGCCGATGGTTCAGTTTTTGGCATGGGTGCTGAAATCGGGATTAGCACGGATAAGCTTCATGCTAGAGGTCCAATGGGTTTAGAGGACCTTACTACTTACAAATACTTAGTGGCTGGCGATGGTCAGATTAGAGAATAGGTTATGAGTAAAACTTCAGTTCTTTTTGTTTGTTTGGGAAACATCTGTCGCTCTCCTCTTGCTGAAGGAATCTTTCGGCATCAAGTTGAGGAGAAAGGAATAGCAGATAAGTTTAATATT
>CALIEE010000161.1 GCA_938022485.1 uncultured bacterium
TAGTAGATTTTCAAATTTGATTGTTTGTTCGACTTCGACTGATAGCTCTCTACTTTTATCCGAAAGATCTAAAAAAGCTGAACAAGGTTTTCTGATTACGCCTTTTCCACCACCAATTGAAAGACCATTGAGCTCAGGATACTCCGAAAAAGAATGGAAAAAGCTAGCTCAGCAGCGAGACTTAAGACGGGCAGAGCTTTGCTCCACTCTGGACTTACCGGAAAAGTCCTTATTACTTTTGAGCTTATCCCCCTTAGTGGTAGAACAGAGCTTAGAGACTATAGTAAGAGCTTTAGCTGATGTGGGTAAAAAGATATACTTGATTATTGCGGCGGAGGGGCCTGATAGAGACCGAATATTGTCTCTCGTTGTTGGCTTGGGGCTGACAGAGCAGATAGTCTTACTTCCTCAGCCTGAAAATGTTGCGACCTTAGTCTCTTCAGTTGATGTCCTGATAGTGCCGAAAGCATTTAGTTATGAAGACCCAGTTTTGGATGCGATTATCGCAGGGACAGGCTTGCTACTAGGAGGGGATGAATCTTTACTTGATATTGTTGGTGAAGAGGATCAAATTTTCGATCCTGAGCACGTAGGGGAACTTTCTCTTAAACTCAAGGAGCTCTCAGGCAGAAAATCAGCCCTAGAGGAGAATATGAAGGCTAGTGTGGAGGCAGGGTTTAAACTCAATAGTGATTGGGTAGAGTTAATAAAAGAACAATTGAAAGACCCGAATCAGGAGCGTAGACTATAGAGGATTCTCTCTTTAGCTCTCGAACCTTAACCCATAGCAAGTAAACTTTTTCAGTTTCAATAAATTTTATGGCCAAAATTAGAAAATTAAGTTCTGCCAGAATTAAAAAAATTTCTGGAGGTAAAGAGCCACCAAAGTTAGTGGAAGAGTTCATGACTCGCCGTGGCTTTGACCCAGATTCCTGCCTTCAGCAAAAGACTGCTGAAATTGCGACTTGGTCAGTTCCTCTTAGCGATGAAGAAGAGTTGGAAATCACGCTTGAAGGTCTCAACCGACCAGCCGAGACTACACTTTACATGGGAGTAAATATTCTGACGGTGCCGGTTCGAGAATTGTATAAAACGCTTATTGCCGTTCTTACAATTGCTGATACTTTGATTGGTGCTAAGCTTAGTTTGGTCAACTACGACATTGTCTTGAGTGTAACTCAGTATACATCCAACCTAGGGGTTGATGATATTGACTACTATTTTGAATTGTTATCTCGACAGAAAGTAATCATGCAGGATGCAATAATTGAAGAGATTAACCACTAAACTATAAGCTTCGGCGATTTATACTGCGCCTCATTTAAATTTCGTGTTTTCAAAATCTAACAATGGCGCAGTATCGAAGCCGAGCGTAAGCGAGGCCATAAGACCATATGCTTAGCCTCTAGATATGCTTAGCGAGGCCGTCAGACCTTGTCTAATTAAAGGTTAACTCGGGAAATAGGTTATTGGCTAATTTTGTGGCAAAACGCTAGTGGCGTTTTGCTGAATCCCCGGCGCAGTATCTGTCCTCTGGCCATGCTAGGGCATGGCGGATATACTCAACCTTTTCTAGAGATCTAAAAGCCGAAGTTTAAACTAGATTGAGTATGTATTGTTTCGGCTTTTCCAAAACGCCTCAGAGGGTAAATGTTCAGATACCAAATTCTTTTTCTTAGCTTTTGCTTTTTATTTTTATTTCCCGATTTTGCATTGGCTGATGCAAGAAAATCTTTAGTCAAAATCTATTCCGTTCACAACAATCCTGATTTTTATAACCCCTGGAGTATGCAAGGTCCTAGAAGCTCTACAGGCTCTGGCGCTGTAATTTCAGGCAAAAGAATACTGACTAATGCTCATGTTGTTAGTAACAGTACTTTTATTCAGGTTAGAAAATACGGAGAATCTCGAAAATATCGAGCATCTGTTTTGAGCGTATCTCATGATAGTGATTTAGCGCTGCTTGAGGTTTCTGATCCTGAATTTTTTAAGGGTATAAAACCTTTAAAGTTGGGTGGCTTGCCAGAAACCCAAGAAGAGGTGCTGGTCTATGGATTTCCTTTGGGCGGAGACCAGCTTAGTATTACAAAGGGAGTAGTCTCTCGAGTCGAACATCAGAATTATGTGCATAGTTCCGAGTCGTTATTGGCAATTCAAATTGACGCTGCGATTAATCCTGGTAACAGTGGAGGTCCTGTAATTAGCAAAGGGTCGATCATTGGAGTTGTCATGCAAGGTATTCGCTATGCAGATAACATAGGGTATCTTGTTCCTGTGCCGGTCATTAAACATTTCCTCACAGATATTGAAGATGGGAAGTATGATGGATTTCCTACTCTTGGAATTTCTTTTCAAAGCTTAGAGAATAAAGATTTACGGCGTTATCACAAGGTACCAGACGATGCCAGTGGAATACTCGTCAATAAAGTTGTGCCTGGCACAGCGGCTGATGGAGTAATAGAAGAGGGAGATGTTCTGGTTTCCGTTAACGGCAGTAACATTGACGATGATGGCTCAGTAGAGTTTCGAAAAAATGAACGGACTAGTATGGCCTATTTTGTCCAGAAGGTTCAGGTTGGCGAGTCGCTTAGTTTATCGGTCTTAAGAAAAGGAGAGACCAAGAAGCTAGAGTTAAGCCTCGTGAGTGCCTTAAAGGACAGAAGCTTAGTGCCAATGGAGCTTTATGATGTTCTTCCTTCTTACTATATATATGGTGGTGTAGTTTTTACGCCGCTAAATAAAAGTCTTATGAAGAGTTTTGGCTCAAAATGGTATTCTTCAGCTCCAAAAGACTTGACCGCATTGTTAACCTCCAACTTCAAGGAGAAGAAGGGGCAGGAAGTTGTTCTGGCTCTGAAGGTATTGTCTTCGGAGCTGAATGAGGGCTACAGCCGAGTTTCTTGGTGGCCAGTGGCGTCAGTGAATGATGTTGATGTTATCAACCTGAAGCAACTGAGCGAACTAGTTGAGAACAGTGATAGTGAGTTTGTGGTATTCAAAGATCAAGATGGAAAAGAGTTGGTCTTGAATCGTAAGCAGGTCGCTGAAAAGGGTGATGAGATACTCGCTACTTACAAGATCCCTCAAGATCGTTCAGCGGATTTGATTCCTGAGCCAGTACCTATGGCGAGGTAAAAACTGAACCTAAGTTTTGAACTAGCTATTTACCAAGTTAGTTTCTATTGGTGATTGGCGTAAGTGCCTGTAAACATGTGGTCATTAATAGGCCTTGGTGTATAACTCACAAATTTGATGAAAATCTGAATAACAAGGCAGAGGGGGCTAGGACTTATACTATTTTTGTCCAAGTCTCCTAGTGATAGTCGTATAGGTTTTGGTAAGTTTTTAGGGTTTTTAGCATGTTTTCACGTCATTTTCTTTCAATTCCCTCTCTTTTTTCATTCTTTCTGACAGCAATTATTTTAACTAGTGCAGCCAACGCCCAAGATATGGGTGATGAGTCTGACATGAATGAGAGTCCTGACCCAACAATAACCCTAGAAGGTGAAGTTGGTGCCGTTGAGGTTTCCGATCAAACAATAATGATAGAAGGCGATGCTGGTGAAGTTGAGATTCAAGACCAAACATTAACTATAGCAGAGGGTTATCATCCGAGTCCTTTTCCTAGAAGATTTAATCCCAGAGCAAAGTATAGGTCAGTAACTAGTTTTCTTAGACTAGCCTTTGAGGAAGCCAGTGGCAGCCAAAGGGTTGTAAATAGGCACCGTATGTCTTCAAGACTGCGTAGCGTAGGTTATGCAGGGTTTGGCACTAGTCGTGTTGATGGAGTGTTCGGAGAAAACGCTATGCGTTTTAATGGTCCAACGGCCGTAGTTTCATTTGATAATGTGGGCTTGAATAAGAACCAAATGACTTTTTCAAGCTGGATTAGATTTGATGAAGCCAGAAGCTCTACTCTAGTATCTTTGGCGAAGAAGCATGTCCCTACACGTATTACTCATCGTTCCTCATACTCCTCTATGGGGACTATGCCGGAAGAGGCTCCAATGCCCGAGGAGATGATGGAAGATACAGAAATGGAAGCGGATGCAATGGAGGCAACAGTGGAGACTACTGGAGTAACAGTCGCGATCACAGCTCCGGCAATGGAAGACTCAGCTATGGATGAAGAAGAGCCAATGGCTGAGGAAATGATGGAAGATGACATGGCCGAAGAAATGCCCGATTCAGTTGAGATAGAATCAGCTATGGATGAAGAGGTTTTGATCAGTCACGGACAGGATGAGTTAAGATTTAGAATTGTAGCTGACGAAGAAAGTTCACCCCGTTTAATGTTTGCAATGTCGATCAATGGTGAAGCTGTAGAGCTACTTACGGAGCCGCTTGAGCAATTGAGTGAAGATGAGTGGCATCATTTAGGAGCTAGAGTTTTCAATGGCAGGCTAGATATTTTTCTGAATGGAGAAAATGTAGCTAGCGGAGAGATTCCAGTTGAGAGATTTAATCTAAGATCTCGGTTTAGGAGAAATTCTTATAACCTAACAGTTGCTGGTAGAACAGCAATGATAAACTATCGAATTAACCCATGTTTCACTAACGGGGTTGGTTTAGTGGCATGCCTAGATTCAGCACCGGCTATGGTCGAATCAACAGATATGAATGATGTACCAGTCAATGCAATATCCCCAATATTTGCGCCGTTCGAAGACCTTTTCATGGGAGATATGGACGAGGTTCGCTTGGAGTCTAGGGCTCGTGGAGACCAGTTTTTCATGCGTCACTACCAGCGAGGTATGATGAAACTTGAGGAAGGTGCTGGAAGCACTTGTTCACGAGAGCTGATACCAGTTTGTGGTTTAGATGCAGATGGCATGGAGCAAACTTTTGATAATCTTTGTTTAGCCGAAGCCGCTGGAGCAACTTCAATAACAGAAGGAGAATGTGAAGAGTCGCCAGCTATTTGCACAGAGGAATTCGCACCAGTATGCGGCTTAAATGAACAAAATGTTCGGGAAACTTATCCGAACCTTTGTGAGGCTGAGCGAGCAGGAGCCATGGACATCACTGAAGGAGAATGTGAACCTTTGTCTTCAGGTTGCACAACCGAATTTGCTCCAGTCTGTGGATCTATTGGGGAAGGAGAGATACCTCAGACTTTTCCAAATCTTTGTCAAGCTGAACGAGCAGGAGCTTTGGAAATAACAGAAGGAGAGTGCGAGGAGCTGCCAGTTGTTTGCACCATGGAATTCGTACCAGTTTGCGGGTTGAATGATGAAGGTGTTCGGGAAACCTATTCAAACCTTTGTATGGCAGAAGGTGATGGAGCAACTGAAATCACTGAAGGAGAATGTGAACCATTGCCTTCGGCTTGCATGACTGAATTTGTCCCAGTATGCGGAACTGTTGGAGACTCTGAGGTACGCGCAACTTTTACCAATCTTTGTGAAGCTGAGCGAGCGATGGCATCTGATATTACTGAGGGAGAGTGTTCGACTGAAAGCTGTATGGATGATGGGACTCTAGTTTGTGCTGTGACGATTCAAGACCATCTAATCACTTTTGCGAGTCAATGCCAGGCGGAAAGCGCTGGGGCAATAGTTGTAGATACTGAAGCTTGTGGGGTTGATGTTGATGTTTGTATTACGTCAGGTTACCGACCAGTATGCGCCATTTCTTTACATGGCGTAGAGCAAACCTATACAAATGGTTGTTACTCGGAAATTGTTGGAGCAACCATTGTTTCAGAGGAAGCCTGCGTTGATTCTTCGAATGGAACTATCATGGCTGGAGACGCAGTTGTTCAGTTTTAGAACTTTCTAGAATGCCAAGTACGGGGCTCTAGTAGTAGTTTTCAAGAAAACCAGAGCCTCGATCTTCTACAAGATGGTCTGGAATGTCTTCGATAAATCGGGATGGCATTCCAGCGTACCAACTATTTCTGCCGAAAGAGGTGCGGTTGGTGGAACGTGTTAGGTGCAAGACTTTTCTTGCTCTGGTTACCCCAACATAGAATAGACGCCTCTCTTCTTCTAAATCTTCCTTACATTCTAAAGAGCGAGAATGAGGTAAGAGTCCTTCTTCTAGACCAAGTAAAAATACGACATCGAACTCGAGGCCTTTAGCCAAATGTAGGGTCATTAAAGAGACTGCTTCATCTACTTCGTTTTTATCTTTCTCGATGTCCTTATCTAAATCAGAAGCTAAGCTGGTTCGGTCTAGAAATTCTTCCAGTCCGGGTAGTTTCCCTTCCTCATCTTCGTTTCTGGCTACAAAGTCTGCTGCAACTCGCATCAACTCCGTTATATTCTCTATTCGACTTTCAGCCTCTGGCGTATTTTCGCTTTTAAGTTTTGACAAATACTTACTGTCTTCAGCTATTGAGCGAATTAGTTCAGCAATTGCATTATAGTTTTCTTCAGACAGAGAATCTTGGCTAGCGAGCTTTTTGCGAGCTGATTCAGACTTTTGTTTAAGAGAGATAATGAGATCGTAAAATGTCTTCAACTTTTTTAAGACTGCGCCACTTAAGCTACTGCTTTGACCATCGACTATTCTTTCCATTGCTTCAAAACAAGAGAGTTTCTCTTGATTTGCAAATGCAATCAGTTTTCCTACCGTGGTGTTACCGATTCCTCTAGCTGGAGTGTTTATGACTCTTAGAAAGGCTTCATTGTCTTGTTGGTTAAGCAGTAGTCTGTAGTAGGCAGTGATGTCTTTGATTTCTTTCCTTTCGTAGAATTTATGAGAGCCAAAAATATTGTAGGCAATGCCAGCATCAAACAAGACCTCTTCAATTGCTCTAGACTGAGCATTAGTTCTGTAAAATATAGCCATGTCTCCAGGGGAGACTCCGTTTGATAGAAAGCTTGAAATTTCTCTGATTACAAACTCAGCTTCTTCTTGATCATCGTAAGATTTTATACAGCTTATTTTAGAGCCATCTGGGTTTCCAGTAACCATCATTTTTTCTTGGCGTGCTTTGTTAGGCGCAATGATTGAATTGGCAACTTTAAGAATGTTTTGGGTAGAGCGGTAGTTAGTATCTAGAGTGACAGTCACAGCATCTTTGTAGTCTTCAGAGAAGCTCAAGATATTTTTTATAGTTGCCCCACGAAAGGCATAAATAGATTGATCGTCATCACCAACTACGCAGAGATTTTTATGTTCTGCCGCAAGAAGATTGATTAGTTGGTATTGAACTTCGTTGGTATCTTGATATTCATCGACTAGGATGTATTTAAATTGCTGACGAAATTTATCTCTCACAGTGCTATCAATTTTCATGAGAGATAGCGTGTTGCAAAGTAAGTCACCAAAATCCATAGCGTTACAGGATTGTAGTTCGTCTTGATAAGCTTGATATAAATCGGCAACTAATTCGATCATATTGTCTGGTAAGAGGGCGCTATGACGCAGATCTTCAGCGTCCATGAAGCTATTCTTAGACTTATCAATTGTAGAAAGAACAGTTTTTGGTTCAATAATTCGAGGGTCTATTCCGATCTGTTTATAGACTCGCTTCATTACAGCTTTACTGTCCGAGCTGTCGTAAATTGCAAACTGAGAGCTATATCCTAGGTCGGTAGCATGACTACGTAAGATTCTTACACAGGCCGAGTGAAAGGTTGCAATCCACATGCCATTGATATTTCTACCCAGCAGTGTAGCTACTCTGTTTCTCATCTCAGCTGCAGCTTTGTTGGTAAAAGTTACAGCAAGTATATTGGCAGGATGAACCCCGTGGTTTTGAATAAGGTTTGCAATTCTTCTAGTGAGTACTCGAGTTTTTCCACTTCCGGCGCCGGCAAATACCAATAGAGGACCTTCAGTATGTTCAACTGCTTTTTTCTGAGCTGGATTTAAATCTGAAAATATGTCTTTCATGTTAGGCTTTACCGCTGTGCATAAACTTTATTTTATTGTTCTTGGCTTGTTTTATCATCTTTAAGTTCAGCGAATGAATAAAGCTAGTGATTAGATTTTTAACATCAACGACTTACAGTATTTTTCTTCTACAATTTTAGAAAATAGCTCCTATATGAGCTCTTGTCGAGACGCTCAAAGGCTGACGAACGAGTCGTGTTTTTAACACGTCGCAGTGAGGAAGCCTGCCGAGCAACGAAGAGAATAGCTCATATAGGATTGATTTAGTTAGTTTAAAAAAAGGCTCCCATAAAGGGAGCCTTCGAGGGCTAGTCCAAAGACTAGTGTTTGGGGATTTAGGGTACAGCTTGTTTGTTCGAGGGTTTGATTGAAACATTCTATAGTATCGCTAGATTACAGAGATGTTTACGACTTTAGTAACTTCCTTGAATTTCAGTTTAACGATCCTTCTGAGCAGCTTATTTTAGCAGGGCAGTTTAGATAGCTATTTGATTAAGTAGTGATTTTTTTGGTGTGGAGATCAAAGAGCCAGCACTAGCCACCTGACTTAAATTGTCCCACAAACTGAGATTGTTCTTTTGGTTAGAATTTTTCTTATCAAGGCGCTTAGCTTCTCGCCTCACACAGCTCCAGTAGCCTAGACCTGCTGAAAGACCTATAGCTCCTATATTTTTATGTAGAGCAGCTCGTTGCCCTTGACCAGATTTGGAAGGACCAGATTTGGAAGTTGAGCTTTTATTGGCTGATTGCCAGAGGTCCTCTAAAGCTAGCTTTCCGACATAGACAATCGTTAGCACAATGGCTGCTAATTCAAGGATCGCCTGTGGTTCAATAAGTGCGGCTGAGTAGTTCATATTTCTATTCCTCCATGCTATTTATGCTGAATTCTGTAACAAAGCTTAGACACTCTCTTTCTTTGCAGAACCAAGTTTAAAAACTTTTATCGAAAAATCATGCAAATCGTTTCGATAAAAGTTTTATAGAAAAATAATAGAAACTAATCAACAGGAAAGTTGAGATTTTAGTGGAAAAATAGATAAACTATTGAAATAACTATTATTATGGGAAAGGCTTATCAAAGGAAGGACGGCTTTTATAGAAAAGCCAAAGAAGAGGGTTATAGATCTCGAGCTAGTTATAAGCTGCTTGAGTTAGACCAAAGAGCCCGTTTGCTTAAAAAAGGACAAAGGGTTGTGGACCTAGGTTGTTTTCCAGGCGGCTGGTTACAGGTCGCTTCTGACCTCACAGGGCCTTCTGGGAAAGTGGTTGGTATAGACCTCAAGGACGTTGAACCTCTGAATAAAGAAGGGGTCTTTATTCATAAGGGTGATATTTCCTCTATCGAGAATCAAACTCAGGTTCTATCGTCCCTAGGAGGCAAAGCGGATTTGTTGTTGTCAGACATGAGTGCGCCACTGACCGGAGTTTCTTTTAGAGATGCTTGCCGCTCGGCTGAACTTGCCGAGTTGGTTCTGGAACTTTCAGGTTCGCTACTCAAAAATGGAGGGGCTGTTGTTGCCAAGGTGTTCCCTAGTGCTGAAGCCGATCAGGTTTTTCAAAATTACCGTGGCAGTTTTAGCAGCTTTAAAAGGTTCAAGTTGAAATCCACTCGTGGCTCTTCAAGTGAACTTTATTTTGTGGGTCAGGGATTTAAGGGCCTACAAAACAACTAACAGGAAATAACGGGTTTGCTACAAAAAATACTGAAAGTTCCAATACAACTTGGTGAAACTATTATCGATAACCTTCGAGGTTTCGGCGCTGCCTGGCTTTTTCTTTTTCAGATCGTTTGGCGGGCTTTTCTACCTCCTTGGCATTTTTCTCTTCTTTTTAAACAAATTTACCAAATTGGTGTTGGCTCGATTGCAGTAGTGACTTTGGTTGGAGGATTCACTGGAGCTGTTTTGGCAGTACAGGGAGAGCATACTCTTTCAAAGTTTGGTGCAACAGCTTTTACCAGCCCGATGATTGCCTTGGGTTTGCTTCGAGAACTAGGGCCTGTCCTCACGGCCTTAATGGTTAATGGTCGAGCCGGTTCGGCAATGACTGCTGAGCTGGGAATTATGAAGATAACAGAACAGGTTGATGCCCTTCGCTCAATGGCTGTTGACCCAATTCAGCATTTGATGGTGCCTAGGCTGCTTGCTGGAATAATTTGTCTGCCGATTCTCTCACTATTCTTTAATGTTATGGGAATATTCGGTGGGTATTTGGTGGGAGTTGGAACTCTTGACTTGGCTTCGGGAACTTTTATTTCCCAAATGACCTCTGCGGTCGCTCCTGTTGACGTCTATTCTGGTATTGTTAAGGCCCTAGTTTTTGGTCTCTGCTTTGCCTGGATCTCTTGTTACAAAGGCTGGACTTGTGGTTTTGGAGCGGTTGGTGTGAATGCAGCAACTACCAGCGCAGTGGTAACTTCTTCGGTAACTATTTTAGTTGTAGATTATTTTCTTACTTCTATTCTCACTCAGGTGCTCTTTTAGTATCCGGAAATTTTCCAATGATCCGAATTGAAAACTTGCATAAAAGTTTTGGAAGTCAGCAGGTGTTGCGGGGCGTTAACCTTGAAATAGCTTCAGGAGAAACAATTGCTATTGTTGGTCCAAGTGGTACCGGAAAAAGTGTATTGTTGAAAATTATTTCTGGCTTACTGGAAGCAGATAGCGGGGAAATCTGGATAGGTGATAAGTCTGTCACTGCGGCAGGGTCTCCAAGAGCAAGGCAGAAGATATGTCAGAACATGGGAATACTATTCCAATCTGCGGCTTTGTTTGATTCGATGACCCTTTACGATAACGTGGCCTTTCCCCTGCGTTATAATAGCTCTTTAGCTAAGGATGAGATTCACGAAAGAGTAGTAAAGAGAATTGATGACGTGGGCATGACAGGTAAACAATTTTCGTTACCAGGGGAAGTTTCTATTGGGATGAGGAAAAGAATTGGTATTGCCAGAGCCTTAGTTACTGAGCCCGAGATCATTCTCTTTGATGAACCAAACACCGGGCTCGACCCTTACATGGGTCAAGAAATCTACGAGTTAATTGCTGATATGCAAACCAGAGCAGGGTTTACCGGAATAGTTATCTCTCACGAGATACCTGAAGTCTTTCAGGTCAGTAACAGAGTTGCTATGCTTTACGGAGGAGTAGTGAGAGAGCTAGGGTCGGTTGCCGAGTTTACTGGCTCCACTGATGAGGTTGTTCGTCAATTTATTGAGGGTCGAGTTGACGGGCCTATCAAGCTTCATTAGCAGTGCTGAGAATAATATTAAGTAGATACTTTTAGCCTAAGGGGCAAAGAATGACTGAAGATAGCTCTAAAACGGATCAAGATGTTTCCTTTAAACCACCCCGCAAGAGTTTTGGCTTAGAGATGATAGTAGGTATTTTCGGTCTGCTTGGACTGCTGGCTTTTGGATATCTGGCAATCAATATCGGAGGTTTAAAGCTCTTGCAGGGAAACCAGTATCAAGTTCTGGCGGAGTTCGACAATATTTCTGGTTTGACAGTTGGAGCCCCAGTGGAGATTGCTGGGGTGCCAATTGGAGAAGTTAGCTCTATAGAGCTTAGTGATACAACTGCTGTTGTTGTTATGGATATTGATATTGATCACCAACTTCGAGACGACGATATTGCCTCTATCAGAACTAAGGGAATAATTGGTGATAAGTATCTTAGAATAAGCCCAGGTTCTTCAGATGAGAAGATCGAAAACCGAGGCCATATTTTTGACACTGAATCTGTTGTCGATATGGAAGATATCATCGGCAAAGTGATTCATAGCCTAGATTCGTAGAGTAAATTTTATTTACTTTCATTCGTCACTGTATATGGTTGAGGCTTTTTCAGTATTTAGAGAGGTCTAAGAGGAGAGAAATCGATGAAAGCGATAGTTAAAAATTTTCTAATATTTGCCCTAGTTTTAATAACACCAAGTGCCACAGTTCAGGCTCTAGATACCTCAGGTCCTAAGGCCTCTGTTGAATCTACTATTGAAAAAGCCAGATCGATGGTTAATCAACCTGGAGTTGATATCAGTAGCTCAGCCTTTAGAGGAGAATTCGAGAAAGTTATCTTCGAAATATTCGACTTTAACGAGATGTCTCGACGAAGCTTAGGGAAAAATTGGAAGACAGCTTCTTCTGAAGAGAAAAGTCAGTTTGTGGACCTTTTTAGCCAGCTTTTATCCAAAACTTATATGAACCGGGTTATTAATGGTTTTCCTAACAGCACAATAGAATATGGTGAAGAAAAAGTATCATCTAAGAAAGCGTCCTTGAAGACCAAAGTCGTTTCAGATGGAGAAAATATAAACGTTAACTACCGGCTAAAAAAAGGCAGTGAGTCTTGGAGAGTTTACGATATTGTTATTGAGAATGTTAGTCTTGTCTCAAACTATCGAAGTGAGTTTGCTGGTATAATAAGAAAAGACAATATGGCAGGTCTTATCACGATGCTAGAGAATAAACTGAAGTAGTCTGCAAGCAATTAAGGCGGCTCTTCTTGAAGTTTTTGGTGATTTCCAGTGAAGAAAATAATACAGGGTATTTTTGGTAAATCTTCTTCCACTGATAGGCGAGCATCCCCTGAAGATATACTCTTTCATTCACTTTTTTTCCTAGCTGGCAGGCTTGTTGTTGCCGATGGTACGGTTTCGGAAGAGGAGATTGCATCTGTAGAGAAATTTGCAGTAGACGCTCTTCATCTTTCAGCTAATCGGCAAAAACAAGCTTTGGGATGGTTTAAGGAGGGGCAGAAGGATGAAAGCCTTAGTATCAAGAGTTTGGCCGCGCAAATTGTTGCGGCCTATCCGAACAACCATGCCCTCTATGACGTAGTATTGGACATCCTTTTACAAATTTCCGTTGCCGACAATGAGTACTGCGAAGATGAGCAAGTTATAGTTGAAGAGGTTGCTAGAACTCTCGGAATTCCTCAAGAGGAATGGGAGCACTTTAGATTTCATTATACTGATACATGGCAGGGTGATGAGAATTCCGCCTATTATAACTTGATAGGTTGTTCCCCCAAGTCTAGCGGCGAAGAAGTGAAGATGAAATTTGCTCGCTTCATGTCTAGATACGGGCCACAGGCTATCCACGAATTGCCAGAGGAGCTAGAGTATTACTCAGCGAATCGTTATCAACGCCTAGAGCAGGCTTTTAAGATTGTTCTCGCTGACAAAAATCTTAGTATTTGATCCCCGTCTCAAGTCTGCACGCTTTTTGCAAAACTCTCGATTATTGAATCTGCTACGCTAAATCCTGAGGCGCTAATTTGAAAAAAATCAGTGGAGTTTTTCATTAGACCTTCTGATACTAAGTTTTCTTTTAGAGATTTTATCTTCTTAATCTCAGCGTCATCGAAAACACTAGGCAATTGGTCACTACAAAACCCTTGAGCCGTTCTTAATCTTAAGAATAAAAATTCCAATTTGCTTTTAAATAAGTCAATTTCCTCAGATGAAGAAATTGCCAAGCCCTTTTCTTGGACTCGTTTTATGTAGTCGTCTGGGCCAGGAACATTCCACCAACGCTGTGAAGGTAGTTCATTAGAGAGAAAGCTGTGAGCTCCTGCCCCGACTCCTAGATAGCTGTCTCCTGACCAGTAAAGTTGGTTATGGGTACATTCGCATCCGACTTTAGCGTAGTTTGAAATTTCGTATCTTTCAAAACCATGCTTAGCTAATTTCTCAGAGGCCTCTAAATACATCTGATTCATTTCTTCCTCACTGGTAGTAAGTTTAAAACCTTTGCTGGCTTTTCTTCCAAACTCAGTTCCGGGCTCTATTGTCAGAGAGTAAGCTGATATATGTTTTGGGTCTAGATTTATGGCTTGTTTAAGATCTTGCACCCAGTCCTCAAATTTTTCCTCTTTGCAGCCAAAGATTAGGTCAAGGTTGAAATTATTAAAACCAGCATGGTT
>CALIEE010000162.1 GCA_938022485.1 uncultured bacterium
AGCAAATCGCTGGATTAAGACAAGTATATCTAAATGACTCCGAGCAACTCGTTTTTCTTATTTCGGACAGCAGTGTCGTTGGCAAACCGGAAGGCAGCTGTTTTCGACTAAATAAAACGAATTCCGAGCTAAGGGGTATCCTGGCAGTAACCGCTTCCGGCTATAAACTATTGAAGTTAAACCCAGACAAGAAAGCTGGCAGAGAGCTTTGTCCTAAAGATCTAGCGGAAGAAATTAAGTTACCTGAGTATCAAGCCTTAAGCTCAATGGAACCTACCTTAGCAGTCATTGGGGTTACCGATTTGGTAAGTCTCTCCTTAAACTCAGCTGGGGAGCTACGCCGTATCTCTTTGCTCAGCGGAAGTAATCAAAAAATAGTTACAGAGCTAGAGAACTTCGACGTAAGCGAAAATAAAGCGACTGTCACTATTAGTTGGAAACTGAAGGCCGGCAAAGCTCAAGAGCTAGTATTTTCAGTAGCAAATAAAAAATCTTCTCATCTAGAATGGCTCAACTTATGAAAAGGCTGCTGACTCAAGGTCACCAAAGGGAAAATTCTCAAACTGGAGGGGCTTTAATTGGTGCTGTTCTTTTTTCAGCCTTAATGCTTTCTCTGTCAGCTATAATTTTCAAAAGTACAATCTCTAAAAAAAATCTAATTCAAAACCTGGAAGCTTCTTTAAATTTAAGAGAGGCGACAATCAAGAAAATTAGGGAAAGAGATTTTCAAACAGTCAATAAACAAACTCCAAAGTTAGAAAAAGAAATATTTAAAGCTGAGAGCTTTGAAGCAAGCTTTAGCTGGGTCAATAAACGTATAGGTTTTCCCTCTCCCGATTGGAATCTACTCGAATCTTTACCTAAAAAAGATTGCCACCAATCATCTCAAAGAGCAGGGGCGACTGCTGCCCTATCCTGCCCGAAGTTAGAAGAGTTTGTTCCGGCATATGGTGGCAATATTCAAAATAGGCAAGATCAGGTTCTCAACCTCCCTCTCTATTTTATTCGTGGCGACTTCGAGATTGATGGAACCCTAGTGCTTAATCCAAATAACCCGATTACTCTGGTGATTGTTGTTGGAAAGATTAAAGTTAAGGAAATTTATGGTGAAGACCAGCAAAAGCTCATACTCTATTCAGCGACTAGTTCGATTGAAATAACCGAGAATGTCTCACCTCCTGAACTTTGCGAAGATCCAATGCCTAGTCTCAAACTCTCTTTAATGGCACCTGGCAATAAGTCCATAAATGGCCGAAAAGAAGAGTCATCGCCATTTATGGGCTGCTCTCCTCAACTAAATGAGACCCTATGGCCAAAAGAAACTTTGCTAGCTTACAAACTACCCTAGAGCCAACGTCTAACTTGGCCGGTATATTTAATAAACTCATCTCCATAGACCTCTCTCATCATTTTCTCCTCAGGTAGGACAAAGCAAATGTTCACCCAGATAAAGAAAAGTAGAGGAACAACAAAAGGCAGAGGGTCATTTAACTGAAAACAAAGGCCAAGCAAAACAAAAGTCATCCCTAAGTATATTGGATTTCTTGAATAAGAATAAGGACCACACTGAAGCAATGTACTAGACTCTTTAAAAGGAATGATCTCCGTTTCAAACTCGATAAAAAGCTTTCGACAATAAGCGACTAACCAAATACCAAATATTGAAAACAATGCTCCGAAGTAACCAGGCAAAGGCGAATCAAAAATAGTTTGATTCGAGAAGAAACAGAGAACTATCGATGCAAAAACTGAAAACACCAAGACATGAGGTGGATAAATGCGTCTATCTCCTGATGTCTCCTTATCAATTCGTTCTATTTGCTCAGCCATTCGAAACCCTTTGCAGCTAGAGATTTTTCCTTTAGTCTCTTCATCATGACAGTAAACAAAAAGCAAAAGATAACGGTAGCTGTTCTAATGGGCGGTCAGTCCTCAGAACATGAGATTTCACTTATTTCGGCATGCAATGTAATTTCAGCCATGGATCCGGCAAAATACGAGATTATTCCTCTCGGAATAACCCGTGGTGGAGAGTGGCTACTCCAGGATAGAGAGAAGCCAGCAATAAACGAAACAGATCCCAAAACTGTTCAACTCAGTCCAGGGGGAAAACGAGTAAGTTTTTTTCCAGGGGATGGCACCGCTAGTTTTAAAGTAGACGGGCAAACTCTTGGTCCTATCGACTGTGTATTTCCGGTTCTCCATGGCCCAAAAGGCGAAGATGGAACAATTCAAGGAATGTTAAAGCTTAGCGGAATTCCTTTTGTTGGCTGTGATGTTTTATCCTCAGCGGCCTGCATGGATAAGGACATAACTAAAAGATTGTTAAGCCAAGCAGGAATTAAAAACGCTGAATACCTAATTGCTGAAAAGGATGGTCCGGACCTACATTTTAAGGACGCCGAAGAAAGTCTCGGAACTCCGATGTTTATCAAGCCAGCTAACCAGGGCTCAAGCATTGGAGTTTTTAAAGTTAGAACTGAAGAAGAATTCGAAAACGGTATGAAACAAGCTTTTAAGTTCGATACCAAACTTGTAGTGGAACGTGGTGTGGAAGGTAGAGAGATCGAATGTTCTGTTTTAGGCAATACTAGGCCAGTGGCTTCACTCCCCGGCGAACTAATTCTCAGTGATGATTTTTATTCTTTCGAAACTAAATATATTAGTCCGGATGGAGCTAAACTTCAGATTCCAGCTGAGTTAAAAGACGGGGAACTTTCAGCTCTGCAAAAGACAGCTATAGAAGCTTACAAAGCTCTGGAATGTTCAGGTTTAGCGCGGGTTGATTTCTTTTTAACTGAAGAAAAGGAATGGGTGGTTAATGAGATCAATACCCTTCCCGGCTTCACTGCAATCAGTATGTATCCTCAAATGTGGGAAGCGAGCGGAATTTCCTACCCGGAGCTAATTGACCAATTGATTGAGCTTGCTTTGACCCGTTTTGAAGTTATCTCTCAACTCAAATCAGCAAACGATTAGCAGCAAATGATTAAAAATATTTTTTTTGATTTAGATGGCACCATTACAGATAGTGCCGAAGGAATCGTAGGAACTGTTAAGTTCATGCTTTCAGAACTTAAGATTGCTATTCCTGAAGAAGATCTTAGTTGGGTAGTAGGGCCACCTTTTGAAGAAAGCGTTACAAAACTGATCGGAGACTCTAACCCTGATAAAGTTAGTCACGCAGTAGGAATTTACAGAGCAAAATTCGTAAAAGAAGGGCTCTATCAAAATAAACTCTACGTTGGGATCGAAGAAGTTTTGAAAGAACTATCAACAAAATACACTCTATTCATTGCCACCAGTAAACCCACTCCTCAAGCTAAGACTGTAGCTAAGCACTTTAAGATTGATAAGTATTTTAAAGAAATTTACGGCAGCGGTGAGCACGGAGAGATGCCTGAGAAAGATAGAATTATTGGGATGGCACTAGAAGAACAAAAGATAAATTCAAAAGAATGCTTAATGATTGGGGATCGGCATCATGACATCGAAGGGGCTATGGCTCATGGTATTATCGCTATTTCAGTTAGCTATGGTTATGGTGATTTGCAGGAATTCTCTGAGGCGGAGCTGGTAGTCAACTCTCCAGATGAAATTCCTGGCTCAATCACTTCTCTCGCAGAGTGATCAACTGCTTCTCTAGAGCCCCAGTAATATTTGATATTTACTACCCAGCAAGCACTTAGATTTACAGTCATCTTTCCTTTTGATATTTCAGTAGACCCACATTTTTTCTAGCGCTCTCTTAAAAATAAACTCTAGTAGACATTTAAACTCACCAGTCCTTCAGGACTTCTACCCGAAGGACTGGTCGAACAGATAGGTTTTACTGTTGGCCTACCCCTATTCACTGTCGAGTGACTAGGTTTTAACACTACCAAGGTACAAAAATCATGAGTGAAAATTTCATTATCCACGTCCGGGAGGAAGCTACTGCCGTAAATGAAAACCGCGTAGCCCTGTCACCTAAACATGTGAAAGTACTCCGCGAAAGATATCCTAATTTGAGTATTCAAATTGAATCCGGCGCTGGAGTAAACTGTAGTTGGTACGACACTGATTACGCGAATTCTGGAGCTACCATAGTTTTGCCTGATAAGGCGCGGAATGCTTCGATCACCTTGGCTGTAAAAGGGGTTGGCCCTGGCCAACACTATGGTCGCTACGACATCAGGTTCCATCATGGAGCTAATTGCAATATCGAAGGAGGTCTGGAAGCAGTCAAATCTGGAGCTGGATTGATAACTCTGGACCAGGACATGGTTCTACCTGAGAGTGAATTCTCATCCCAGCGACCCGTACTCGTTGCAATGTCCGAATTCACCGGCAAACTTTCAGTCCGTTGGTTAGAGGAACTTCGACCAAGAAAATTTAAAACGGCTAAAGCTGTAATTTTCGGAGGAGGAGTTTTAGGGCGCGCTGCTTTTGACGAGTTTCTTCGACGAGGAATCCCTGAGAATCAACTATTTGTTGGAGACATAAACGATGCTGTCTTGAGAACCTACCCGAGGAGTTGCGGCTTTCGGACAGATAATAGAGAGCAGTTTGTCTCTGCATTGTCTAAAGCGTATTTTGCAGTTGGAGC
>CALIEE010000163.1 GCA_938022485.1 uncultured bacterium
CAGCATTTTTCGGTGGTCGAGTTCGTATCTAGCAAAAGCGCTAAACCGTTTGGATGAAGTGGCTACAATTACAGGATGGTTAGGTTGTCTAGTTTGAACTAGCACTCTACCAGGATTTTCTCCCCTGCCAGCTCTTCCACCGGCTTGAGTTATGAGTTGGAAAGCTCGTTCTGAGGAGCGAAAATCAGGAAGATTCAAGCCTATATCAGCATCAATTATTCCAACAAGTGTTACACCGGGTAGGTCATGACCTTTGGCGATCATCTGAGTTCCAACCAAAATATCGGCTTCCCCACTATGCATGGCTTCAATAATTTTTCTATGGGACCCTTTTTGGCCAACAGTATCTCTGTCCATTCTTACTATTCGAGCGGAAGGACATAGAGAAAGCAGTTCATCTACAACTTTTTCAGTACCGCCACCTCGATGAGAGAGCTTGCCGTGGGTTTCGAAATCAGGATCATCTTTGTCGATTCTAACTTGCTCTGGGTCACGACAGGTCGAGCAGAATTCAGGGGCTGTAATTTTTTTATCACAAAAGTGGCAGCAGAGCTTCATTGTTCGTTTGTGCCATGTCATTGAGATAGAGCAGTCAGGACAGGTCACAACTTTCCCACAGCTGTCACATTGAAGGTAACTTGAAAAACCTCTTCTGTTGTAAAGAACAACTGCTTGCTCGTCGGAATTAATAGTTTGAACGAGCGCTTCAGCCAATGGCGGTGAGATACTTTCGGAAGCCATTTCTTTCGGTCTAAATTTGTTTAGATCTACTATTTCTAGTTCAGGTACGGGCCTAGGAGTCGCACGCTCTGGCATTTCCAAAAGCTTAAAAATCTTTTTCTTGGCGTTGAGTAAACTTTCGAAAGAGGGAGTTGCTGACCCAAGAATCACGGGGCAGGAGTTAAGTTGGGCTCTTAAGATCGCAAGGTCTCTTCCGTTATATCTAACCCCGTCACTTTGCTTGTAGGATTGCTCGTGCTCTTCATCGACGACAATTAAAGAAAGATTTTTCATTGGGGCAAAAATTGCAGATCGTGCTCCTATTGCAACTTTGAGCCTTCCTTCCAAAAGTCCGGTCCAAGCTTGCCAGCGTTCCGTCGCTCCCACTTGACTGTGTAGAAGAGCAGGCTTTACCTCCAGCCTAGAACTGAAACGGTCAACAGCCTGGGGTGTCAATGAGATCTCGGGAACAATGACTAGAGCGGAGCCACCATTTTTTATAACTCCTTCGATACAGCTAAGATAAACTTCTGTTTTTCCACTTCCAGTGACGCCATGAAGTAAAAAAGGCTCAAACCGTTTTTTTTTAATTGAGTTCTTTATGGTCTCAACAGCAGAAAGCTGGTGCTTATTTAGTTCGGGGTTTTTAGAAGCATCAGAGATGTTCTCGCTACCGCAGCCCTCAGTGCTTTTCTTATAAAACTCGGATGTGCTGACGAGACCTTCTTTTTCGAGTTTGGAAAGAATATTACTCACAGAACTACTGAGGTGTTTGAGGTCAGTTGAGGTGGCCCCGGCATTGCCAAGCTCAGCTAGTTCCTTAAGGACTAGCAGTTTCTTCGTAATCTTATGTGATTTTCTATTTTCTAGCTCATCTACTTGGGCAGCCCCTGTACAGCTCAAGTAAAATCTTTTAATTTTGCGACCGCGGCTGATTTTTGGCAAAGCGGTATCAATCACGTCAGACAGCTTGCAACCATAGTAACTCGAGATCCATTGAAACATTTTAAGAAGTTCTGGAGTGAAAGCTGGGGTGTTAGCCAAGAGCGGCTTAATTCCGTCAATTGCTGTAGACTTGGTTTCTCTGGTTATTAAACTGAGCTGCTCTGAGCTTTTGGGTGTAGATTTAGGCGAAAGATCTATACTGCTTCGATCGGTAATGTTGATCAACCAGCCTGTGGCTCGCCTTTTGCCCACTTCTACGGACACTATATCGCCAACATCGGCCTGGGGAGTGGTCGAGCCTATGTGGTAGGCTAGGCTCTTAGGAACACCCGGTACCAATACTTCGGCTATGTTTTGATCGCTTTTACCTTCAGACATTCCAGCACTCTCAAGTAGAGATTAGCTGTAGGGTAGGATGAGCTAAGTTGGCAGTCAAAATTGGATTGGTAAAATTTGGACTAGCCATCCGAAGTTTCTGTGACTATGCTGCCAAACAGAGTGGCTTCGAGTTAATATCATAGAGTTTTCAGAGCCTTAAAGCAGTTATTGTCAATAGCGGGCAATGGACATTGATTTAATGTGGTTAGTCGTGGCTTAGGCAAAGTAGTGTAACGCAGTACTTTTGTTTTATAGCAGAAGCTTCAGACTAAATGTTTAATCTGTAAAATTTTAACGACTTTTTTCTGCTTCCGAATATCATAAATTAGAGTAGTTTAAAGTTTTGGCTGCCTTAGGAAAATTTGATGTAGCTAGGAAGGAAACAAACTGCTTTAGATTCTGGTATCAAAGGTAAGTAAAATAGTAATCAGGAATTTTTAAAGATGAAAAAATTTATACGCTCGATAACTGGAAAAGTAGACAATGACCCGGTCTTGAGCGTGGATATTGGCGCAAACTCTATAAAGATCGTAGAGCTCGATCCTAACGAAGATTTGCCGACATTGCTTAATGCTGCTGTTGTCTCTACACCACCTGCTTGTTTTACAGGTAACGTTATTGACGATCCAGACAGGGTTGGTGAAGCAATAAAGTCTGCTGTTGAGTCTAACGAAATGAAAGCATCGAAAGTCGTCACAGCAGTTGCGGGTCCGACTAGTTTTGTTAAGCGGATTACCACTTCAATGACTGATCCCAAGGATTTGCACGAGAACATTGGTTACGAAGCAGGAAACTATATTCCGCACAATATCAATAATGTGCATATGGATTACCAGGTGCTTGGAAAGAAAGGGAGCGCCTTAGATGTACTAATTATAGCGGTTAAAAATGAAGTCGTTGAGGGCTATATTAAGAGTATTCAAGCTGCGGGCTTGGAACCTTTAATTGTCGATGTTGATTCCTATGCCTTAGAAAATATGTTTGAAGCCAGCTATCCTGAAGACATGCAAAAAACAGTAGCTTTACTTAACGTGGGGGCGAGGTTTACCAGCGTCAATATTCAGCAGGGCGGCAAGGCTATTTTCAAGGGAGAGGTTAGCGTTGGCGGTAAGCAGTTTACTGCTGCTATCTC
>CALIEE010000164.1 GCA_938022485.1 uncultured bacterium
AAACGTATTACTGGATAGACTGGTCGCAAGCTCGAAGAACTCCGACCCTGTTTCTTCGCCGAATACTTGGCAGAAGACGACTTACTTCTCGGTTGTGAATAACTCAATTTCTTCACCCAGTTTAGGTAATTCCAACTTTCTTAATACTTAGGAAATTCTCTTCCCAACTGGAGAAAGTATACTTTCAGCAACACAAAAACTGAAGCAATTCAGTGTTAAATCTTTATTAGCAAGTGGTAAGAGAGTTGTGAAATACCCTCAAACACGCCTAGCTTCTTTCCCATTACTTCCTTTTTCGGGTAAAAGCAGTGCCGGATGCATACTCAACTCACTTTTTCTAAAGGCTTGAAATGGCAAAATCCAATGAGAAAATCCTAGTAGTTGAAGACGAAGAGGATATTCGTGAACTTATCAGCTACAACCTCCAAAGAGAGGGCTTTGAAGTTGTAGCTCACGAAACAGGTGAAGAAGGGCTTAAGGCCGCGATAGAGCTAAAACCTTCCCTAGTTCTGTTAGATATTATGCTCCCAGGTCTCAGTGGAATTGAGGTCTGTAAGAAACTCAAAGGAGATCCGAAGACCGGAAGCATTCCAATCATTCTAGTATCAGCTAAAGGTGAGGAAACTGACATAGTTGTAGGTCTTGAGATTGGCGCTGATGACTATGTCACTAAACCATTCAGCCCGAAAATTTTAGTTGCTCGTGCTAAAGCTGTTCTTAGGCGAAAAGAAAAAGAAAATGAGCCGGCAGAAACTACTGATGGAATGCTAGAGATTCACAAGCTTTCAATGCACCCAGGAAGATTTGAAGTCAGCATTGACGGTAATAGTATTCAACTCACGGTTAGTGAGTTCAAAATACTCCAGTACTTGGCCAAGCATCCTGGCTGGGTTTTCACTCGAAGCCAAATAGTTGATGCTGTAAGGGGAGATGATTATCCAGTGACGGAGCGATCGATAGATGTTCAGGTAGTGGGAATTCGAAAAAAACTAGGAGAGTTCGGAAATTATATAGAAACAGTAAGAGGCGTCGGCTACCGTTTTAAAGAAAAAGAGGATGAGCAAATTTAGCTCCATTCTGACCGGTGCGGTCCTGAGCTCTTGCTTAATTGCTCTAGCAAACTTCTATTTAATCACCCCCGGCAGTGGTTCTTTTCTTGTTTCATTCCTCTTGGGGACAGCGATAATCATTTTTTTATTCTCAGCCCTCCGATTGTTTACATCCTCAGCCGGTCATAACTTACAAGGACAAATCATTCGACAAGAGTCCATTCTTGGAGAGATGAAAGACGGGTTATTGGTGGTAGATAAAAATGGACTGGTCTCCCAGGTCAACAAGGAGGCGGGGAGATTACTAGAGCTTTCGGAAAAAAAAGCAAAGCATTGTAGTTTAGAACATGCCATGGCCGAACATCCTGCTCTACTTGAAGCAATAAAGTCCTTAGAAGAAACACAAGAAAGTAAAGAACTTGAAATATTAAAAGCAAATGGTGCTAAAACCTACCTTCAAATAAGTAAGACCTCCCTTCCCGACTCTAGTTTAATTATCGTTTTGACTGATATTTCAAGACTAAAGAGTCTCGAAAAAATAAGGCAAGATTTTGTTGCCAATGTCTCTCATGAACTGAAAACACCTGTTACCTCAATCATGGGCTTTGTGGAAACCCTGCAAGATGGAGCGATGGAAAACAAAGATGAGGCTAAAAGATTTTTAGGAATTATTGAACGACAATCAAGAAGGTTGACCGCAATTATTGAAGACCTCTTAATGCTAGCTCGGCTTGAAGGTACAGAACAAGCTGACGAAATGCTCAAAGAGAAAACTCTCGTCAAGCCCGTTTTAGGAAGGGCAATCAGCTTTTGTGAACTCAAAGCTCGGGAGAGTGAAATTAGCATTTCAGTAAGTTGCGATGAACAACTAAGTTACGCAGCGGACTGGTCACTTCTAGAGCAGGCTATCGTCAATCTTATTGACAACGCGGTTAAGTACAGCGGCGAAAAAACCAAAGTTGAAGTCTCAGCTTTTAGTAGAGGCGAGTTTCTCAATATCTCAGTTAAGGACGAGGGGCCAGGAATTCCAGAAAAAAGTAGGGCTCGTCTTTTTGAGAGATTCTACCGTGTGGACAAGGCAAGAAGCCGAAACATGGGTGGAACAGGCCTAGGCCTGGCTATTGTAAAACATGTGGCCAATTTCCACGGTGGCAATGTAGAAGTATATAGTGAACTAGGTAAAGGTAGTGAATTCGTAATTGTACTACCACTGGGCTAACGATCGAAAACCCACTCTGAGGACTAACAATGGCTTTGCTTGATTTCTTCTGCCAGACTGATAGCGCCGAAATTAAACAATTAAATCGGACTGCTGTTGAACTCGCCAGTAAGGTTGGGTTGGAGGCTGCTTCAGAAGACTGTGAATTCAAAAGAGAGCACTTCGATCTTTTTGGAAAAGCTGGACTAACTCAGCTCGGCTCGGTGGAAAATGACCCACTATTTGGATCCTATGCAACCGCTGGGGTCATTAAAAGTCTTGCTGAGCGTCAGTTGGGACCTGCCATCTACCTTTCCGTTCACCTTATGGTCAGTAAGTTGTTGGCTAAAAATATTTCATCTGACTTTGTTGCTACTGAATCACAGAAACTTACTTCTGGCGAAAAATTAGCCGCCTTTTGTCTCACCGAACCTGGCGCAGGCTCAGATGCTGCGGCTTTAAGCTGCTCAGCCATTCGAACCGACAAAGGATATCTGTTGCAAGGAGAAAAAATTTATATCACTTCTGGGCCGGTTGCTGATACATTTTTAGTTTTCGCTAAAACAGAAGATTCAAAAGGAAAGCCTCAAATTTCTTCTTTTCTAGTTCCTGGAGAAACACCCGGGTTGGTTCGAGGTAAGTCTGAAAAAAAGATGGGGTGCGAAGGAGCACCAATTTGTTCCATCAGTTTTGAAAATTGTGAAATTTCTGAAGATTTTCGAGTTGGTGCTGAAGCTGATGGATATAAAATAGCCCTTTCCGGGCTGGCCGGAGGACGAGTGAACATAGCTGCCGCCGCATGTGGTCTAGCTGCTCATGGAATTAAGCTTGCATCGAAGCACATGAAAAGTAGAAAACAATTTGGCCAATATATTTCTGAGTTTCAGGGCCTGCAGTTCATTCTTGCTGACATGATAGGCAGAACTAATGCCTCAATTCTTCTAACAAGAGAGGCTGCTAGGTGTTTAGACCGAGGTAAAAGAGCAACTAGCGAGGCTG
>CALIEE010000165.1 GCA_938022485.1 uncultured bacterium
CCCCAATTTATTTTATCGTAAGAGATGGTCAGAATATCCCAGCCGGTGGAATAAACTTCGGTGATTATCTGGAAGGTAAATTTGACTTTAGGAATGTAGAAAGCAACCCCTGGCCAGTTCGTGCTGACTGGGAGCAGCATCTTTCAACTCTATTCCCCTGGATTAGACTTCGCCACTACGTAGAGGTTCGGTCTTTTGACATGGGACCACCTAAGGCTCAGCGTGCGGCGGCTGCCCTGATTAAGGGCCTCTTCTACAGCGAGCAATCTATGAGCGGAATGGATAAAATTCTTCACTTCAACGACTCAAAATCTCTTTATGAGTTATTTTCTGAGGTAAGCCGAGATGGCCTGGACGCTACACTTGAGGGAGTTCGGATAAGAACTATAGCTGAGCACTTAGTCAACATAGCCGAGGATGCGCTCACCAAAACAGGCTTAGAAGAAGAAAAATTCTTAGTCTACTACAGAGAAAAAATAGAGAATTGGTCCAAGGAATCGGAAATAAAATCGGCCTCAAAAGATATAAAAGAATATATAGGTAGTCGTTCTCAACGAACTTTACTTAGCAAGCTCTTTTAAAAGTTTTTCCGTTTTTTTAGACTCAGACACACAGATAAACACTGTATCATCTCCAGCTATACTACCCAACACTCCCTTTACAGGCTCTCGGTCCAAAGCTGCAGCAACCACCCCAGCATGACCCGGGGGCGTCTTCAACACGATTATATTTCCAGAAACAGCGGAGCTCACAATGAAGTTTCTCATCACCTGAGAAAGAGACATGCCATAAACTGAGCTTGTTTCAACTATCTCATAACGAGACCCAAGCTCAGTTTTAACCCGTACCGCTCCAAGCTCCTCAAGATCTCTCGAAACAGTTCCCTGGGTGGCATCAAAACCAGCCTTATTTAACAACTTTACAGCTTGAGCTTGAGAACCTATCTCTCCGGCCTCAATCAACTCAACAAGCTTGGCTAGTCTCTTATTTTTCACACTTCCCTTATTAACCCTTGGACAAGTCTAGCGCCACATCCGGCTTTAAAAGAAAAAGAAAAGCAGCCATAGTGGCAGGCAAACGGTTATGAGCCTGCTGGATCACGTAAGAATGAGGGCCATCGATAACTTCCGCAGATATTTCCTCTCCTCTGTGCGCTGGCAAACAATGAAGAACCTTTACGTTTTTCGAGGCTAGCGAAATCAATTCACTATTTATCTGGAATCCCTCAAGTCTCTTACGGTGCTCATTAGCTCCGGACTCCTCACCCATCGAAACCCAGACATCCGTGTACAATAAGTCAGATTTCTCTGCCCCTTGCAGCGGATCGCTTACTACAGAAATACTACCTCCACTACTACTGGCTAACTTCTGGGCATCAGCCACTAGTTTGGACTCTGGCTCAAGACCCTTAGGGCAAGCTGCTCTAAAATTTATTCCCTGCATGGCAGAAGCCAACATCAAGGATGCACAAACGTTATTCCCATCTCCCACATAGCAAACAGTCTTTCCTTTTAGTTCACTTTCCCAGAGTTGAGACATTGTCAACAAATCAGCTAAAGCCTGCAAGGGGTGAAACCGATCACTTAAACCGTTAACGATTGAAAGCCGATCAGACTCTCTAAGCTCTTCAAGTAAGGCATGGCTATTTACCCTACCCATTAATAATTGGAGATATCCAGATAAAACCCTTACAGCATCTGAAGCTGGCTCACCTCGATCAAAATGAAGCTCATCACCCCTAAGCTGAACTGGATGAGCTCCCATATTGGCTACGGCGACTTCGGCCGATACTCTTGTTCGCAAGGATTGCTTCTGAAATAGGAGTCCTATTGAATTTCCTTTCAAAGCATCTGCAGCTAGTTGAGTGTTTCTTGAAAAATTTAGCCCTAGTTTAACAACTATTCCCTGTTCCTCGACCGAGAGATCGTCGTCTCTAAGAAGATGTCTGAATCTTTCCATCAGATTTCCTCCTCAATTTTTTTAGTTAGTATTTCACAAGCCTGTTCTATCTCAGAGTCTGAGACAACTAACGGTGGTGTAAGTCTAACAACATTTGGGCGAACTGCATTAACGATCAAGCCTTCCTCAAAACAAGCTTTCTCTACTTTCTTGGCCACTTCACTGTTAAGCATGACACCAAGCATTAAACCAATTCCTCTTACTCCTTCAATTCCAGGCTTATCTTCAAAGGCTTTTCTTATTTTCACTTCGGCTGCGATAGCCTTAGCCATTAAATTATTTTTTTCTATATAATCGATTGCGGCCAAAGCTGCTCGACAGGGCACTGGCCCTCCGCCGAAAGTAGTCCCATGGTCACCTAGCTTAAACACCTCGGCAACTCGATCACTCGCAATACAGGCTCCAATAGGCATTCCGTTTCCAAGGCCTTTTGCGGAAGTGAATACATCAGGCTTAAGATCAAAATTCTGAAAACCCCACCATTTGCCAGTTCTTCCTATTCCACTTTGAACCTCATCGAGAACAAATAATATCTTGCGTTCTCTACAAAGATTCTCGAGCCCTTTTAAAAACTTTTCTTCACCAGGAACTATTCCTCCTTCCCCTTGAATAGGCTCAACCCAAATTGCGGCAACATTATCATCAAGTGCCTTCTCAAAAGCCTC
>CALIEE010000166.1 GCA_938022485.1 uncultured bacterium
TGGTCAGTCCTAACAAGAAAATAAAGCAACAAGTAGTTGCAACTTGTAAAGCTCGGTTTATTGACCAGCCACTGAATATACTAAAACCTTTCTTTTCTTTTTTCATTTTACTTCCTTTATTATTAACCTGCGCTGGAAGCTTTTCCAACACTTCCTGCTTGAAATTAGCAGGAAGCTCGAAAGCTTCAGCACAATCACTACTCATCACTTCAAAAACATAAACAAATTCCTGATAAGCTCTTTCGAGCTCAGAGCTTTGACTAAAAGCTTGCTCAAGCTCTGTCTTTTTGAATTCTTCAAGCTCACCTTCAAAATAGTCTAGAAACCAAGGCTCGTATTGATCAACAATGCTACTCATCGCACTTTGCCTCCCAAACTTTTTCTCAGACTATTAATACCTGTATTCATTCTGGATTTTACCGTGCCAATAGGAATTTCGAGAATTTCAGAAATTTCTCGATAAGACTTGTTCTCTACTACACGAAGAAACAAGACCTGGGAGTATATTGAATCTAGTTTTTCTACACCTTGCCAAAGGATCTTGCTTTTAAATTCAAGTTCTTGGCTTCCTGATTCTGGGGTCTCAAGTGATTCAAAAAAACTTTCAGAGTCTTTAATTTTCCGGGAAGAATCTTTGTAATGTTTGGAGCTAAAATGAGAGGTCGCTCTATTGAGTGCAATGCGAACTAACCAAGAGCTAAACTTGGCCTCTTCTTTGAATCCGTCAAGGCCCTTATAAGCTCGCACAAAACTTTCCTGGGCCAGGTCCATAGCCAAATCTCTATCTCTAACTTTTCGAACTAACATCGCAAAAACCATTTCCTGATAGCGGGCAATCAATTCACCAAAAGCCTTTCGATCACCTCCGCGGGCACGACTAAGCAGCTCGTCATCAGACATGCCAGCCAGACTGCAATTTTTCGAAGGCTCACTCAAAACTTCCTTTCTCCTGCTTTCAGGGATAAGACCTGAGAGGACTATAAAAGTTCGATATATTTTGGGATAGAGAGATTATTTACTCTGGATTTAGGCTAAGTGCTTATGAACAATAGGGTTTTTCTAGACTATTTTATAGGAGATTTAGAGTTCTATACGCTGATGAACCATAGGTAGGAGTTTAGGCGAAGGCCTGCTCAGTAGGAGACACTAAAAAATACAAAACTGGTTGGAGTAAAAAATTACTGTAAATCCAACGTAGTCATTCAGTCTGTTCTATCAACTGACCCGGGGTTAAATCTTATATCATCAATATATACTGCGAAGTTGTCTGTGGCAGGGATAGATCCTCCGTGGTAGACGTTCATAAACAAGGCGAGTTGACGATACTTAGGATTGTCAGCGAAGCTAATGTTTGTTCTCTCGTATGATAACTTACCGTTTAAGTAGCCTCGAAGAATGCCATTGGATTTTCCGATATCGTTTAATTTTATATAGTGTTTGACTCGGTGCCAATTGCCATCTCGTATGTTAGCTGTATTCCATCCATTTTTATCCCACCACTCAGGTTCACCGAATTGTCTACCATCTGAGTGAATATTAGTACTATCACGATGATATAGCTCATAGCCGAGTTGAGCTTTGCTGGTGTATTCGTGATTGACCCCAGAGATCATCATTCTTGCACTCCAGGATTTCCCCTTGCCATCTCGGCCACCGGTAGTTCCCCCAGCTCCACCTCCGCCATTGCCACCAATCGCTGTAGGAAAGGCAGCTGCTGAAGGGGCATTTCCCGTCACCGTTGCACTAGGCCCAGGAATCTTCATAGAATGTTTACTTTTCTCCCAATTATCCAACCGGATCTGATAGGAAATCCAGCCTTCTGTAGAGTTTGGTAAAACAGGAACTTTATATCCAGTACCGTAGAAATCTCCGGTTCGAACAGGTACTCTTAACCATTCACTTGCCCCGGATGGTGGAGGGGGCCCTCCCCAAGATCCCATCGACGAGCTCCCGAGTTGTCCAGCTACAGACATGTCTCTTTCTGCAATAGGATTTAACACGCGCTGGTAGCCGTTTGTTTCGATGTTTTGATTATTTTCGTCCTTTTTAGTGGTTAGTGAAAACCATTCTGAAGCTAGGTTTTGACTGGAGCTATTTTCACCTGAGAAACGAATTCGGTAATAATAAGTAGTGCCGGCCTCCAGATTAGTAAGACTTTGGGTGTGATCTTTATACTTGAATGATTCTTCCGGAGCACTAGTTAAGGTATTAGTTTTATTTTCTCCATACTCGATATAGGCTTGAGAATAATCTGAGAAAAGAAAATTTATACTAGCACTGTCGCTTGTTACGGTATGTTCAGGAGTGCCAACTAAGGTCAAAACAGCGCCTGCGTTAGTTTGATTTTCTTGTATGTTAGCCTGGCTACTACTCTCAGGTTGGGTCAGGCTGCTCTGCTGTTCTTCTGGGTTATTAACTTCTGAGACTACACTGGTTGGGCCATTATTCTCTGACAGTTGTTGATTGCTCTGAGTACTTCTTCGATTCCTAAGTCGCTCAACGAGGGACCAAAATACAGTATTTCTGTTTCCAGTTACTTCACGGTCTTTCTGACCGTTTGTTGTTAGTGAAAACCATTCCGAAGTCTGGTGTTGGCCAGAATCTCTTTCTCCCACAAAATGAATTCGATAGTAGTAAGTAGTTCCTGGTTGCAACCCTCTTAATCGTTGAAGATGGTCCTTATACTTGAATGATTCTTCTGGGGGTCCAGTTAAGGTATTGGATTTATTTTCCCCATACTCAATGTAGGCTTGAGAGTAGTCAGAGATAAAAAAGCTAATATCCGCACCGATTTCAGTGGCAGTATACGTTGGGTCTCCAAGAAGTTCTGCTTGCTCAGCTCTTTGCTCCGAGCTTTCAATATTTTCTGTTGAACTTCCATCTCCTAACAGGTCTCTCGATCCAGCATTATACCGGATATTGTCAACGTGGACCTCGTAGTCGTCAGGGGCAACCTTGCTACCCCCATGATAAACATTAAAATAGAGAGCAACATTTCGATACTTTGGGTTGTCAGCAAAACTTAAATTGGTTCTTTCATAGGCGAGCCGTCCATCATAATAGCCGCGAAGAATTCCATTGTTCTTGCCAATGTCGTTAAGCTTGACGTACATTTTTACGTTGTGCCATTTCTCATCCAGAACCTCTCTTGACTCAACTCCGTTTTGTGTCCACCAACCCATTGTTCCAAACACTCTTCCATCACTATGAACATTGTTGCTGTCTTTGTGATAAAGATAGTAGCCGAGACGACCTCTATAATCGGGGTTGTTTGGACCGCCTCCGATAAACATTCTTGCGCTCCAAGACTTTCCTTTATTCTCTGGACCTAGGTGAATTCCTCCGGCCCCACCACCTCCATTACCTCCAATGGTTGTTTTGAAGTGCTCAGGGCCTCTCCAAACACCACTTGTGACATTTCCGCTAATCCCTGGAAGCTTCATGCCATCGTCACTGTTCCAGTTAACCATTCTCAGGTTGTATGAGACCCAACCCTCTGTTCCATTTGGAAAAAGATTGTTTCTTAGACCTACACCATTATGGGAGCCTTTATAGACAGGAATTTTGACCCACTTTTTATTACCTGAAGGAGGATAGGGCGCTCCCCAATCACCGTATTTTGAGTCATAAATTTTCTTATTCTGTTCAGTTTCAGGGCGAATATTGTCAGTGAGGGGATTCACTATGCGACTTACTTCAGTTTGTTGAGCTTTCGAAATGGGTGAGGGAAGGAGAATTAGTAGTGCCGTAAATAGTGGCCCAAAAAGAAGATGGCGAGAAAAAGCAGAAGACATAGAAAACCCAAATTATACTAAAACCTGCAAAGGCCTTAAGAAACCTATCGACAATTGAAAGGATGGGCATGAAAGCCCTACCACCTTATGTTGTGGAGGGTTAAAGCAAAAAGATGCTAAATGTTTCCTCGAAAAAAAACTAGTAGTCTAGAGTGCTTAGTGTTCCTTAACTCCTTTGAGCTTCCACAAGTATAAGCGACTTCTCTAAGTTTTTTAGAATAGCAATGAAAAGTTCTGACGTGACCAAATCACCAATTTTCCTTGCTTCTGAGCTGCCATCTCTTAAGGCAATTCCAAATTCAAGCAATTCATTTGCAAGTTCTTCAATCAAGTCATCTTCATCGTTGATGGCCTTACAACTCTTTTTCAAAGAAGAGGTGGTGGCATCCATCACAGCAGAGCTGTAAGCTTGTCCTCCCAGATTAACTATTCTTTTAGAAATTGCCTCAGAAGAAGTGGAAGCATCATTTTGAATGACAGCTAAAATATTTCGCATTCCGGAAAACTTAGACTCACTAAGGCTCCATTTCACCTGCTTTGCTCTCACTGTTAGAGCTAAGGCATCGACGAGTCTTGCCTGTAGTAAGCCAGTTCCTGTTCTCTGTCTATATCTTAGTTCTGGGTTTAGTTGAATTTCCATATTGATTCTCCAAATTGTTTAATGAACTAATTATTTTGCACTTTGTGTAACATGTCATTTGATAAAGATAGTGCAGATAGATCTAGGTTCTCTTTTGCGGCCTTATTCTTGAGCAAACCTATAATGGTTTTACTCTCTAAAAGTTTTTTATTAGTAGGCTTAGTCTTCCTGAACCTAGAGTCCTGTCTAAAAGCCTTGCCAGCCAGCTCGAAATTCTTCCAATCAAAACTTGAAGTGTTTAATTTAAACCGGTCTTTTCTGAGCTGGAGTATTAGTATTGGCACTGGTTTGGCGGAATCTAAAGGATCTGAGAAGGAGTCAATGGCATTGGCTCCTGCACTAGCTACATTGCCAGGTAGTAAGGGTGCAAGGCCGATTGCAGTTAACATGAGCGTTGATGTTTTTGGACCAAATTTGTTTTTGGAGGATTTTAAGTTTAGTGCTGGAGAGACTGGGTTTGAGCCAAAGTATGGGCTAGGTCTTGTTTGAGAATGCATGAATGAGCTCCCGTATTCTTGTTTATAACCGACTGACTTAAATAACGCTGGGGGTGGGGGATAGTTACAAACTAGATTGAAGAATTATCGGATAGCCTAGTGGAAGAATCTCTTAAGCTTATATATGGAGGGAGGCTAGGTTAAGTAAGGAAGTATAGAGTTATATGTTCGAGGAAATGGTTAAATTTAAATAATTTATTATTTATTTGTAACCTTTCTTAAGACAATACGAATATCTTTTTGAAAC
>CALIEE010000167.1 GCA_938022485.1 uncultured bacterium
CCGCCAGAATCTGCTCAGCTTCAGCGTAAGCATACTCTCCAGCTAAGCTAGCTTGAACGTTGCTTTTAACCTCAGCTTGAACTTCGCTTAGAGGTTTGACTCTCTGATCTTCAGCGCCTTCAACTTTAACAATATAGAATCCGTCTGGAAGTTCGATAGCTTCGCTATATTCTCCGATATCCATCTTTCTGGCTTCGGTAGCGATTTTTGGGTTGAGTTCTTTATAGGACTTCATCCCAAGGTCACCACCATTTTTACTTCCAGAAACTTCGTTTGCGATTGTTGCAAAGTCTTCTTTGTTATTTAGTCGTTCAAGTATTTTTTCCGCTTTTTCTTTCAAAGCTGCGGCGTCAGAGTCTCCCGACATTGGCACAATTGATGATTTGTCAGACTCTGGGCTAACCATTGATTCTAAAGCTCCCTTCTTGTTATTTTTGAGAACAATTTGTCGGAGTCTAACCTTAGAGGGAACATTAAATCGCCCGGACTGTTTCATATCTTGATATTCAAGATTGATATCGTCTTCGGTTACCTCAACGGAAGAACGAAAGGAAACAGGGTCAAATTTTACGAAGCTATATTGAACGGCTGACGGCTTTCTGAACTGCTCTTCGTTTTCTTGGTAGAACTCTTGAAGAGCTTTGGAGTCGTCAATTTTCACTTTATCTTCAAAATCAGCTCCAGAAATTTTTAATACTCTGAAAGAGGATTCCTTGTGTTTGCGGTCGAATTCTTTTCTGGCCTCTGCTTCAGAAACTAGGTTTAAATCTCTGAAAATATCGGTAATTTGCTTACTGACTATTTGTTTCTTTATTTCGTGTTTAAAAGCTTCAGGGCTAGCTCCAATTGAATTCAGAAACCTTCTTTCCGTTTCCCTGTTTAGTCCGTTGTTTACGAAGAAAGGCATTGATTTGATTTCTCTTTCAATCTCAGGTCGGCTGGCTGTAAAACCATTTTCTTCGATAAAATCTGACAGAACAGCTTGAGCAATTGAGGAGTCGATGGCCTGTTGCTCAATATTTATTTGAGACTTGAACTGCTCGTAGGCTCCACCGAGTTGGTTTCTCATTCTATTGTCTATGAACCTAAGGTTTCTGACATAGTCTCTGTATGGGATTTCAATGTCGCCAATCTTGGCAGCCACTTGAGGTACTCCACCACCGGAAGCTCCCATACCTCCACCAAGGCCAAACACAAGCATAAGCAAAGCGCAGAACACGATCATTGCAGTTCCTAGTATGCCTTTACGGTGGCGTCTCATTAATTCGAGCATATTAAAAATCCCCAGATTAGGTTCAGTTGTGGCTAACAATGGGAAGCAACTTACAACAGCGAGGGAGCGATGGCTACCACCTGTGGAAAGTGAAAACTTACAAAACGAATAGAGATTTTCGCTATGAGCCGTTGTGAAGGAGCCTAGCTAGAGGAACTAGCTAGGCTTATAAAGGCTTATTTTAGAAGCTTGGCTCTAATATACTCGCTGTTTAACTCAGCAATAAACTTGGAGCTGATTTCTTTAGGGCAAACGGCTTCGCATTCAAACTGGTTTGAACAGTCGCCGAAACCTTCCTTGTCCATCTGTTCAACCATTGCAATTACTCGTTGGGTTCTTTCTGGCTGTCCCTGAGGTAGATGTCGAAGTTGGCCCACTTTGGCAGAGGTAAAAAGCATCGCTGAGCTGTTGTTGCAAGCAGCTACGCAAGCTCCACAGCCGATGCAAGCAGCTGCATCCATAGCGATGTCAGCTTCAGCTTTCGATATTGGGATAGCATTTCCATCAGGCGCTCCACCTGTATTTACGGAAATATAGCCACCGGACTGGATGATTCGATCAAATGCAGAACGGTCAACCACTAAGTCTTTGATTACTGGGAAAGCAGTTGCTCGCCATGGTTCAACGGTAATCGTGTCACCATCGTTGAAGCTTCTCATGTGTAGCTGACAAGTAGTTGTTCCACTTTCAGGTCCATGAGCAACCCCATTAATCATCATAGAACAAGAGCCACAAATTCCCTCTAGGCAATCGCAATCGTAAGCAACTGGTTCAGTCCCATCTTCTGAAAGCTCCCCGTTTACAGTGCTCAGCATTTCCAAAAAAGACATGTCAGGGCTTATGTTTTTTGCCTGGTAGGTCTCCATTTTTCCTGGCTTTGAGGAATCTTTTTGACGCCATACGCGGAGTGTAAAATCCATCTTACTTGTAACTCCTTACCGATAGTTGCACGTTTTCAAAATCAAGTTTCTCTTTATGGTGAACAGGAGTCTCGTTGACACCTTTATGTTCCCAAGCAGAGACATGACAGTAGTCTTCGTCCATTCTTAGAGCCTCTCCATCTTTGGTTTGACTCTCTTCTCTGAAGTGACCACCGCAAGACTCTTTTCTTTCTAAGGCGTCCCGGCACATTAATTCACCGAACTCCAGAAAGTCAGCCACTCTTCCGGCTCTTTCAAGTTGCTGGTTAAGCTCACCCGATTCACCTAAGACATTTACGCTCTCCCAGAACTCTTGGCGAAGTTCAGGGATTTTCTTAATAGCTTTTTCCAGGCCTTCCTTATTTCGGGCCATACCACACTCGTCCCACATTATTTTTCCAAGTTCGCGGTGGAAAGTATCTGGAGTTTTCTTTCCTCCACCAGAGAGAAATTTCTGAACGCCGCCAACTACTTCTTCATGGCAACGAGTGAAGTCTTCACTTTCTGGGTCAATCTTTTCAGGATTGTCGGAGGCTAGGTAGTTACCGATTGTGTAAGGAAGAACAAAATAACCGTCGGCCAGGCCTTGCATTAGGGCACTAGCCCCAAGTCTATTAGCTCCATGGTCAGAGAAGTTAGCCTCTCCAATAACAAACAGTCCTGGGATTGTGCTCATTAGATTGTAATCAACCCAAAGTCCGCCCATTGTATAATGCGGAGCCGGGAAAATTCTCATAGGCATTTTATAAGGATCTTCGCCCGTAATCTTGTGATACATATGGAATAAGTTTCCATATCTTTGTTCGATTACATCTTTACCTAACCTTTTAATCGAGTCTCTGAAGTCCAGATTTACACCTAAGCCAGTTGGCCCTATGCCACGACCTTCGTCACATGCTTCCTTAGCACTTCTTGAAGCAATATCTCTTGGGGCTAGGTTACCAAAGCTCGGATACTTTCTTTCTAGGTAGTAGTCTCGCTCTTCCTCAGGAATTTCATTGGCTGGTCTCTTATCGCCTTCTTTCGTCGGAGCCCAGATTCTACCGTCGTTTCTCAAACTTTCACTCATTAGAGTTAGTTTAGCTTGTGAAGGTCCAGCAGCAGGAATGCAAGTTGGGTGAATTTGAGTGTAGCAAGGGTTAGCAAAAGCAGCTCCTCGCCGGTGCGCTCGCCAGGTAGCGGTAACGTTACAACCCTTAGCGTTAGTTGAAAGGTAGAACACGTTAGAATAACCGCCACTTGCCAATACAACAGCGTGAGCGCTGTGTCGGGTAATTTCCCCAGTTACCAGGTCTCTAATGATCACTCCCTTAGCTTGGCCATCTGAAACAACTAGGTCTAGCATTTCTGTTCTTGGGAACATCTCTACTTTTCCAAGTTTAATCTGGCGACTTAGAGAAGAGTAAGCCCCAAGCAAAAGCTGTTGCCCCGTCTGGCCCTTGGCGTAGAAAGTTCTAGAAACTTGAGCTCCACCAAAGGATCGGTTTGAAAGTTGACCACCATATTCTCTTGCGAAAGGAACACCCTGGGCTACGCACTGGTCGATTATGTTCCGACTAACCTCTGCTAATCGATGAACATTGGCTTCACGAGATCTAAAGTCTCCACCTTTAATGGTGTCATAGAAAAGTCTAAAGACACTGTCTCCATCACCTTGGTAGTTTTTGGCAGCGTTGATACCACCCTGAGCAGCGATACTGTGAGCTCTTCTTGGAGAGTCTTGGAAACAAAAGCACTTTACGTTGTAGCCAAGCTCACCAAGAGTTGCGGAAGCAGAAGCTCCGGCCAGACCAGAGCCGATAACAATGATGTCGTATTTTCTTTTATTGGCCGGGTTTACAAGTTTCAAATTGAACTTGTGTTTCTCCCACTTTCCAGCGAGTGGTCCCTCAGGAATGTTTGATTTAAGTTCCACGTTCTAAGTCTTCCTAGTTGTAGGTTAGAGAGTAATAATCTTACAAATTACAGATACTGGTATCGCTAGGTATCCAATCGTTATAGCCATAGCCAGTACAGGAGCTCCTTTGTTAATCAAAGGTGTGTAGGTTGGGTGATTGAAGCCCAAAGTTTGGAAGAAGCTGCTCATGGCATGGCTTAAATGCGCCCCCAGTAGAATCAAAGAAAATATGTAAGGGATGCTAACCGCCAGATTGGAGAATCCAGTTACCACCATGCTGTAAACGTCATGTCTACCCTGAGCATCGATTAAGGTATGACTTTCGGGTTGAATAACTCCCCATGTAAAGTGAAGTAGATGACCAATCACAAAAAGGAGAATGAAAGAACCACTAAGCCCCATGTTTTTGGAAGCTAAGGATGCTTTAACAGTTCCTTTGCTTTGGTAACTGTCGGGCCTTGCCGCTCTATTGTCTCTAGTCAAAGCAATTGCTGCTCCGACGTGAACAACAAAAATTGTAATTAGACCGATTCTCGCCACCCAAAGTAGACCTCCGAGGTCATGTAGACCTTTCGCGTAAGCGTTGAGGGCCTCTTGGCCGCCGAAAATTAGTAGGTTTCCGATTAAATGAGCAATAATGAAGCCGATTAGGCCAACTCCACTTACCGCCATCAAAAATTTCTTACCTATCGAAGAAGTAAAAAAACTGGTTAGAGCAGTCATAGTAATCTATCAAAATTCCTTGGTAAACTTGGGCCCAAAGACCTCGGTTTACTTACCTTATGGTGAAAATAAAAAACTTAGGGCCTCTCACCAAAATTACCCCAGTGGCGAACCCTATACACCCATCTAAGTCTTGTATACAATCTTTTGAGCACAGCTCGCCTTGGCTGAGCGTAAAAGCCTAAAGAGACAAAAATAATGAGCAAAAAGGGCCCAAAACCAGCTTGCTATAGCAGTTTGCTATATAATTTCAATCATGAAAGAT
>CALIEE010000168.1 GCA_938022485.1 uncultured bacterium
ACTCGAGCAATACCTTCCATCGTCTTCAAAGCTACGTTTCCAACGAAACCATCGCAGACAATAACGTCAGCGGCATCAGTAACTATATCTCGCCCCTCGACGTAGCCAATGAAGTTCACGAAATCCATGTCTTTGAGAAGCTGAGCGGCAGCTCTTGTGACATCAGTTCCCTTAGTAAGCTCTTCACCATTAGAAAGCAGAGCTACCTTAGGTTTAGTGCTCTTAAGAAGATTCTCGTGATAAATAGAACCCATTATCGCGAACTGAACTAGGTGATGAGCATGGCAATCCACGTTAGCACCCATGTCTAGTATCACGTTTGGCTTTACATCCCCTTCGCCTGCTTTTGGAATAAGCGAGGCTATAGCAGGCCTTTCAATTCCTGGAAGAGCACCCCAAATAAACCTTCCGGCGGCCATCATCGCTCCAGAATTACCGGCACTAATTACGGAACTAGCCTTCCCTTCCTTAACCAAGTTGTAGGCGACACAAAGAGATGAATCTGGTTTTTTTCGGATAGAGCGAGTCGGCGACTCGTCCATTCCTATTTCCTCAGTGGCATTAAAAACTTCAAGCCCTAAGTCTTTTGCACCAAGCCCTTCAAGCTTGGCCTTGATTAAATCTTCTTTTCCAACCAGAGCTGATCTAGTTCCGAACTCCTTAAGGGCGACAACAGCTCCCTCAATTTGGGCGTTGTAAGGTTCGTCACCTCCGGCCGCATCTATCGCAATGGGATTTGTTTGCTTATTCAAATTTCTCGCTTATCGCTAGAAGGCTTAATGGAGAACGCACTGCTAGCCCTAAAGACCTAGCAAGCAAGATACTTTACCTGAAACCCTAACTGGCTTGAGCTTCTAGGTAGTTTCTACCGCGATACTCCCCGCAAGCAGAGCAAATAGTATGAGGCCGGATTGTCTCCCCACATGCGGAACACGCAGTGCTCTGTGCGCTTGTGGCATGATGATGCGACCTGCGCATATTTCTTCTGGATTTGGACGTTTTTCTTTTTGGTGCCTGCATTACTAGCTCCAGCTAAATATCCAGGAGAGCCCTCAATTGCTTCCCGAACTGTTGAATATCGAGCAGGATTTATAGTGAATTTACAGCTATTTAACAAGTAGCAGCTAAGTAATTTTGCAATCGCCCTGCCTGGGCGTAAGCACCTGCTATTACTGTATTTTTACCGATTTAAGTATTGCCAAAGGCCCTTCTGGCTTTTGATCTTCTTCACATTCACAAGTCCCTCGATTCAGATTGATCCCACACTTGCTGCAGAGCCCTTGGCAGCTTTCAGAACAGAGTACACTGAACGGTAGCTGCAGCATCACCATATCAGCCAGGGGCTCGGACAGATTTATCTCCGTCCCCTGATAATAGCTGATTTCAAGGTCTTCATCCTCTTGACCCAAAGCGGCCCCGAAACTTTTAGGTTTAAATTGAAGCTTTACCGGGGAAGAAACACCACTAATGGCCTCCTCAGCACATCGAGAACAATGAGTAGAAAACTGTGTTTTAACCTGGCCCTGCAAGTAAACAGTCTCCCCATCCTTCTCCACTTTGATGCTACAGCTAGCAGGTTCTGTAAACAGATACTCTGCCTCACTCAAACTCTGATCAGTAGCTTTTTCGTCCAAAGGCTTTTCTGAGCGACTGTTCAAGGCCTCTGTAGACAGTTCAAAGTCTAGCTCCAGGCCACCCTGAATGATTTCTTTTAGTGGTAATTTCATTGATAATTCTTCAAACAAACACAGGTGAAAATTAAAAGGGTGCGGTGACAGTCTAAACCAAAGTTACTAGATTATAAAGAAAGCAAGTAAGTCTGGCATCAAACAGAGTTAATAACAGGCAAATTTCCTATCGACTCGAAACTCAGTATTCCCATTAACGATAACACTAATACAGATGGGCAATAAGCGGTTTAGTTTGAACCTTCAGAGGTCTTTTGAACAAGGAGGAAAATTCAGTTAAGCCGCTTACGATAGACAGATTATCTGCTCTGTTCTAATGTCTGGGCAATGTTGTGGTAGCTACGAAACTAAAGTTCGTATCATTTTTATTTGTATTTCCGGGCAGGTGGCCCATAGAGTTAAGTTTAACTCTTAGGCACCAGTAGAGCCCCGGAAACCTTAATTATTATGGAGTTATAATGAGCGTAAATAAAGTAATGCTCCTTGGAAGACTTGGAGCCGACCCTGAACTTAAATACACCCAAAGCCAAACACCTGTTTGTAGCATGAGTCTTGCTACAAATGACCGAAGAAAAAATGCAGCCGGAGAATGGGCGGACCATACCGAGTGGCATAAGATCGTAGTCTTCGGAAAGCAAGCAGAGAACTGTTCTCAGTACCTCAAAAAAGGTCGGCAAGCTTTTATCGAAGGACGTGTGCAGACACGTAAGTGGCAAGATAAAGAAGGCAAAGATCGCTACACTACTGAGATCCTAGCTAACAGCGTTCAGTTCATTGGTGGAAAAAGTGACGGAGAGGGCGCTTCCTATGATGGTGGCTCAGGCTTTAGTGGGAAGACTGCACAAGTTGCCGCAGCAGCCACAGTCAACCCTGGTGGAGTGGAAAGTGTTCCTTTTGACGACGATGACATTCCATTCTAGAGCCCAATCATAGCTCGAGTAATCTGAAGAGCTGGTTGTAAATTCAACCAGCTCTTTTTATTAGCACAAGAAATGAAACCTATACTTCTTCTTATCCTAGATGGCCTTGGGCTGAACCCAAACCCAAAAGCTAATGCAGTTGAAGCTGCTAAAACTCCGAACTTAGACAAGTTACTGGCAGAGTATCCCACCTCAAGTTTAATCACTCATGGCGAAAGAGTCGGACTCCCACCAGGACAAATGGGTAACTCAGAAGTGGGACATCTCAACATTGGTGCTGGAAGAGTGGTAATGCAGGATCTTTCCAGAATCAATGATGCCATGAAGAAGGGACAGATAATGTCCTCTCAGGCGGGCAAAGATCTAATTGATAACGCTAAAAACTCCTCCCTCCATTTAGTTGGCCTGACTAGTTTTGGCGGAG
>CALIEE010000169.1 GCA_938022485.1 uncultured bacterium
GGTCAGGCAATACCACCAGAGAACATTATTTCTATAGATCCGCAGTTAAAAGGGATTGAAGCTGAGTCTCGGTTGTCTCGAGGGCTTGCTAAGTAACTTAAAGAGGAAGAAGTTGGGCCGACTCATTTCTAATCTCCCGACAAGAACGGTTTGCAGAATTAGCGCAGACGTTACTCCACATCACCATAGAACCATTTTTAGGTCTATTGCTTTGACTCTTGGTCGGTTTTTTGGCCACAATCCTTGTGGCTTTATAGTGGCTCTATTCGAGAAATTACAAAAAATTATTGTTCCTTCTTCTAGTGGAATTAAGAGAGTCAATTAGCAAAAATTTATAGGGTGCAACTAAGAAAATTGGCTAAAGAATTGCTGGTGGTGGGGTACTTAGGGGTACGGGCGGTGTCGCCTTGAACTAAGGAATCCCTTGTTCGAATGTGGTTATTTCGTTTTTCTCTACTGAACGAAGTCCTTTAAGAAATATTTCATAACTTGCCAAGGCTTCTTTCTTGGCGGCAAGGTTAATAGACTTGTCGTAGGTTCTTTGGAGCAGGGAAGTGTTGTGGTTAAGGAGGTTTGCCACGGTATCGGAGTTGACCCCTAGCTCTCGTAGGTGAGTTTCAGTGGTTCTACGAATATCGCGTAAATTCCAGTCTTCAACTTCTCCTAATTCTTCAGACATTATATCGGCTATTTTCCAACGGAATTTTTTAAAACTCTTTCGGTGGTTAGTCTTGTCAGGGCTTGGAAATAACCAGCCAGTGGGGCGAGTAATTTGCCTCAACTCAAAGATAAGTTTTGAGGAAAAGGGGATAAGCGGCAGTATCAGTTGTTTTCGGTTCTTCTGATACTCCTTTGGTATTGTAATCCTATCAGATTCAATCCAATCCCAACGCCATTTCGCTAGTTCACCTGGTCTAACACCGTACAGTAAGAGGAGTTGAAAGTAACTGCTCTCAACCATGGGAAGACTCTTAGTAGCATTTAGGTAAGCTCTTATTTCATTCCCTGAAAAGACTCGTTCGCCCATTCCTATCTTTCCAAAAGGTGGGAGTTGTTGGATTGGGTTGTGGGGAAGAATGTCAAGCTGAACGCCATAGTTTAGAATGGCTCGCAGAATGGCTTGGGCATGTTGGCATTGGGTGGGGTATTTTTCACCGAGCTTCCTTAGGACTGGAACAACGTCAGATTTTCGTAAATCTCGGGCTCTGATAGAGCCAATAGGCTTCTCTAGCTCACGTCTAAAAATGCCTCGATAATCATATATCGTCCTAGGGGCTAGTTTTTTACTTTTATCCTTACAGTATATCTCTAGAAGCTCAGAAACGGTCTTGGCTGTACGAGAAACTTCTTTTTCAGCTTGAGGGTCAACGCCTTGTATCACTTCATTTTGCAGCTTTCTGAAGGCAATACGGGCTTCTGAAAGGGAGGTGCCAGGGTATCTCCCCAAATTGAAACGTCTTTGCTTTCTCCCAACCGAGTAGCGGCAGAAGAAAGTCTTAATTCCTTTAGAGCTTACTCGTAGCCCAAGGCCAGAAGTGCTTGTATCCCAAAAGTCCTCTTGAACTTTCTCGGTTGAAAGCGAACGAATTAGTCTGTCGTTTAATTTTCTTTTTGGCATAACGCAGTTTCATCCTTCAATCTCACTTTACTTTCTAGGGCATGCCTAGGGCATGAGAAACCTGAGAAGCAGTGATTGTTATTGAGAGCTCCAATATTGTACTGAAGTTTATGAAACGCAAATAATACCTTGATTTAAAGGGTTTAGAGAGCTCTTGAGAGTTAGTGCAACTTAGTGAGAAAGTGATGCTTGGTAACTTCTAATCCGTAGGTCGCAGGTTCGAATCCTGCCGGGTGCACCAGATATTGAAAAAGCGGCTAAAGATTTTATCCCTGAAGTCCAGAATAAACAGCTTCCCACCGAAGAACATAGTTAGGGTAATCCCACGACATAAATTAAAGGTGATAAACGTACTAATTATAGTTACCCTCTGTTGTTTAGCCAACCCAACCTAACGCTTTCTCTTAAGATTTCCCCTAGTTTAAGGACTTGATAGCGCAAAATATTCCCTTAGTTTTCAGTTATTAAGGTTTTTACATCAACCTGACGACCTTAAGAGCAGCCCCAGAATGTTCACTCCGATCCGAAGACCGTAATGAATTGTGATTATAGAAAGCCGCTATTTAGTCAATCTTCTATCCTCTGTTTGACTTTTCTACTTCTCCTGTGTTCGTCAAATGCCCTTGCCCAGGAAGGTGGAGCTGGTGCCAACTGCGGCGATGGTCTTGATAACGACTCCGATGGATATGTGGACTGCTACGATGGTGAGTGTTCCGCAAGCCCTGATTGTTCTGGGTCCACAGTAGGTCAACAGCCACCAATGTGTGCTGCCGTTCCGCCCCCAGTAGCAACCTTTGGTCTTTCAGAAAAATGGAGAACTCCAGCAGGCGCTCCTAGCATGGATGCGCGGCAAGTGCCGGTTATTGGTGATATCGACGGTGATGGCGACCCGGAAGTGATCGCTCGAGATGATGATAATCCAAACGAACTGTTCGTATTTAGCGGAATCGATGGTTCTTTGGAATTAACTATCACTTCTTCCGAAACTGATACATTTCTTGATGCGGTAGCTATTGCTGATGTCGACTCTGATGGCACAGGTGAAATTTTCCTTGTGGCCAGAAACGGTGACAACCCAACAGAGGATAGACGAAGACTGGAAAGGTACGAGCATGATGGAACAAAGACATGGGTGTCAGACACAGTAGTTGGCTACAATACAAATGCTGACCGCTGGACTCCACATGTTGCTGATTTTAATCAGGATGGCAATCCAGAGGTTTACCTTGGAAATCAGATTTTTAACTCGGCTACTGGTGCCTTTATTGCCGCTGGTGGATCTGCAAACAGCATAGGAGGACATCCAGCGACCACCCAGGAGCCCTTCTCTGTTGCAGCAGATGTACTACCAGACGCCTCCTGCGCTAATTGCGCAGGGCTCGAATTAGTAGCGGGAAACATGGTTTACTCTGTAGACATCGCCACAGGGACCATGACAGTGGAACAAAGTATCCCTGGGTTTAGGGATGGTTTTACAAGCGTAGTGGATC
>CALIEE010000170.1 GCA_938022485.1 uncultured bacterium
CAGGTGCTGAGAACAGGCGAAAACTGGATCTTCAAATCGATCTTTTCGAGAGGCGGGTTGAAGAATTGCGAATAATTTATGAGCAGTACTTCATCGACATTATCACAATAGCTCCAGACAAAGAGCACAAAGAAATCACCAAAATGAAAAGGGCTCTACTGGCAGCCCCATTTAAACACTCTTCTCATACCTACAGGCTGCGTCAGCTGGTGACTCGCCTGCAAACCTATGAAACTTACTGGATGAGGACTTTAAAAGCCCGGGAAGAGGGTCGATACCAAAGAGATGTTTTCAAGGCAGAGCTAAGGGAAAAAGAGCTAGCAGAAGCAGCAAAAGCGGCTACTCAAGCGGGTGCTGCCGAAAAGGGCTTTCAGCAACTTTTTGATAGTTATGAGAAAGCTGTCAAAAAATCTGGTGGGAACGCAGGGGATTTAAACTATGGCTCATTTAAGAAAAGTTTAGTCAATCAGGCTCAAGCACTGAAAAAAAAGGGGGTGAAAAAACTAAGCTACAAAATTGTTATGAAGAATGGTAAAGCAGTAGTTAAGGCTGTGGCCAAGAAAGGCTAGGTCTTCTAAGACAACTAACTTTAAAGGAATCTATTTTGTCTCGTAAAAGGTCAGACATAGACTATCAAAATCCAAAAGAAAATGAGCCTCATTTAGGTGCTTGGTGGGCTGTTTTCATGCTGGTACTGATTGGCTTAAAAGAGGCATTTCCTTCTGAGAAATATAGTTTCCTATGGTTCCTTCAAATCTACATTATAGGAATATGCGTCTGCGTAGTTCTATTTGTTATTTACAAGCGCAGAAAATACGACAAAATCGTGAAAGAACAAGAAGCTCCTGAAGACAAAGAAGCTTGATTCGCCGCTGCAAAAAACTTCCTGCGCAGAGAGCTATTTAGCCTAACTTAAGCCTGTTTCAAGGTTGAATTTTTCCATTATTATCGATTTACTGTAACATAATGCGACCCTCGTCGTAGCTAATCTTGCGAATTTGGTGATCAATTAAATCTAACAGGCTTTCATGAACAAAGTTAAATCGAGCTCATTTCTCTATCTAATCTTAAACTTTTTATTTCTTTTCCCCTTAGTAGCTCAAGCTGAAAGCACTAAAGTCTCAATATCTGGTTCTAGCACTTTGGCTCCCCTAGCCGCAGAAATAGCCAAGAGACTTGAAAATTCCGCATCTTCTTTGCGAATTGACGTTCAAACTGGAGGCTCTTCAAAAGGAATCACCGATGTCATCAAGGGTCTTTCTGATGTAGGAATGTCCTCCAGAGCCTTGTTCCCTGAGGAAGAAGCGCTGGTCAAAAGTCACACAGTGGCTTTGGATGGTGTCGCTTTTGTCGTGAACAGTAAAAACCCAATCAAAGAATTATCTCGGGCTCAGCTTGCCGATATTTACAGCGGAAAAATTTCAAACTGGAAAGAAGTTGGAGGCCAAGACCTAGAAATCACAGTTATTGACCGAGCAAAAGGGCGCTCTGAAAAAGAGTTAGTAAAAGACTACCTTGGTATAAAATCTACAGACTATAAGCCTGACATTGTAGCTGGTGAAAACCAGCAATGCGTAAAACTAGTGGAAGGTAATTCAGGTGCCCTGGTTTACCTTTCAATAGGAACTACTGAATTCGAACAAAAAAGAAGTTCTAAGATCAGAGCATTGCCCCTATCTGGAACTGCAGCCACTGCAGAAAATGTAAAAAACGGCACCTTTCCAATCATTAGGCCTTTGGTTCTGGTAACAAAAAAGAAACTTTCACCATCATCTAAGGAGTTTGTTCAGTTTGCAGTTTCAAGTCAAGTTAAGGACTTGGTAGAAGGTATGGCTTTTGTTGCTCCACAATAGAGTCAAGTACCCATTCTAGTTCAGGAAGTATTTTGTCAGCCAGCTTAAAAGATAGTTTTGCAAAAACCTTACTAGGCTTCGCTTCGAGCCTATCAGTTCTCGTAATATTTTTTATCTTTTATTTCCTACTCAAAGAGTCTTCGCTGGCCTTGAGTCAAATTGGCGGCTCGAGGTTTTTTTCTGATTCAACTTGGGCCCCTGAATTAAATTTAGCCGAAGGTCAATTTGGACTATTGGAAATGATAGTAGCCACGGTCGCTGTGGCAACCTTAGCTCTTTTTATTGCTGCTCCTATTGGGTGGTTCACGGCAGTCTATATTCACTTTTTTTGCAAAGGTGCTTTTAGAATCTTCCTTCACCGAGTTACAGAGATTGTGGCTGGCCTACCTTCAGTAGTGCTGGGTCTATGGGGTCTGGTGGTTTTAGTTCCTGTACTTTTAAACCTTCGTGCTCCGGGCCTTAGCGTTCTTGCTGGGGCGATTGTTCTAGCAATAATGATCATTCCCACCATCGTGGTCAGCACCGTTTCAGCTTATCAGAACCTAAACTCAGAACTTACTCTGACATCAAAAGGCCTTGGAATTGGAAAGGCTAGATTCATTTTAGAAATCGCTACCCCTTTAGCATCTCGAGGAATATCCACTGGTTTCGTTTTAGCCCTTGCTCGAGCAATGGGTGAGACAATGGTAGTAGTTATGGTTTGTGGGAACGTAGTGCAAATGCCCGAGAGTATGCTTGACCCAGTAAGAACATTAACTGGAAACATTGCTCTGGAGATGGGTTATGCCTATGGCAGCCATCAGAGCGCCCTTTTCTTATCTGGGTTTTTGCTTCTCCTTAGTGTTTTGACTGTTTTCATTGCTGGCCGTCTATTTTTAAAGACTCAGGAGGAGCAATTCAGATGAGTTTTAGATCTGAAAATATCCTGAAAGGCCTATCCTTTATCTCTGCTTTATTTTTCTGCGGCATTTTTTTTCTAATTCTATCTACTTTGATTTACCAATCAGGAGCTTTAAGCTTTGAGTTTTTGACAACTGTTTCAAGTGAAGCTGGTAGAGCTGGGGGAATTCTTGAAGTAATTAACTCATCCTTTCTAATCCTAGCTATCTGCCTTGGGGTATCAGTTCCACTTTCAATTGCTACCGCAGTATTTCTTGCTGTTTTCTCTGAAAAAAATCCTCTAGTGCACAACGTAATTTCGACTGCTTTGGATACTTTGGCTGCGACTCCATCTATTGTTTTTGGGCTCTTTGGTTATTCTTTCTTTGTAATATACCTAGGCTTTGGCTTTTCGATCTTAGCCGGTGGTTTAACCCTAGCCTTCATGGTTTTACCGTTTTTAATCAGAATTTTCGAAGAAGGAATCTCTGAAAACTATCGTCAATTTAAACTGGCCGGTGCTTCCCTTGGACTTTCAAGAACGGCTCAAGTGCGAAGAATAATTCTCCCTCTTTCAACTAATACTATTTCAGCTGGACTAGTTCTTGGTATTGGAAGAGCCTTATCGGAAACTGCTGCCTTGCTTTTTACAAGTGGTTACTTGTTAAGGATGCCTGAGTCTGTAATGGACTCTGGAAGAAGTATGTCAGTCCATATCTTTGATTTAGCTATGAACGTACCCGGTGGCAATCAGAACGCCTACCGCACTGCTGTGGTGCTAGTAATCGCATTAATTGTAATAAACTTAACTTCAACTTTTCTAACCAGAAGAGTGCTGGGTGCTAAAACATAGGGGCTGATGTGTCTGGACAACTAAGATTGAGGAAAGACTTTTCAAATAATGAAAGTTCTTTAACTAAAGTTTCTGACTGCTCAGAGAGACCTGGTAGTGTTTGCGCTTCCTTGAAAGCAAAAAATCTAAGCCTGCACTACGGAGACTTCAAAGCGTATGACAATGTAAATATTGAGATTGAGCCCTGTAAGATTACAGCCTTAGTTGGGCCCTCTGGTTGCGGGAAGACTAGTTTTTTAAACTCAGTAAATCGCTTGGTAGACTTAATTCCAGGCTCAAAACTTAGAGGTGAGCTTAGTTTTGGTAATACCGATATTCTATCTCCATCATGTGACCTAATAGAACTCAGGAGAAAGATAGGCATGGTCTTTCAAAGACCAGCCCCTTTTCCTTTTTCTATTAAAAAGAATTTTCATATTCCTCTTAAAGAGCATGGAATTTCCAAAAGCTCCGTTAGAGATGAACGAATGGAGCAATCCCTTAAAGATGTTGGCTTGTGGGATGAGGTAAAAAATAGATTAAAACAGTCGGCTTGCAATCTCTCTGGTGGACAACAACAAAGACTTTGTATCGCTAGAACTCTTAGTCTCAAGCCAGAACTTCTGCTTATGGATGAACCATGCAGTGCCCTAGACCCTGTTTCATCGGAGAAAATAGAACAACTTATTCTAAGTCTTCGCGATAACTATACTGTTCTTATGGTCACTCATAACCTAGCCCAGGCCAAGAGAATCTCTGACAACCTACTAGTCTGCTGGGTTAAGGATGGCACTGGCTGCCTTATTGAGACTGGAAAAACATCGGAAATCTTTTTCGCTCCTGCTGAAAAATTAACCAAGGAGTATCTACAGGGCGTACGAGGCTAAACCATATAATGGTAGGCGTTTGAGTAATTACTCTGTAACAGGTTAACTAACTTGGCGTAGTAATCGTCCAAGGCAGTAACATATTTAGCTAATTTAAGTGGGTGCTTTAAATAGTAAGCATTCACTATCTTTCGGAGCATAACTTAATGACTATTAAAAAAGACTCAACTCTTCTAGGACTGGCTGCTGCTGGAGCCCTTACTCTATCACTTGCTGGTGAGGCCCAAGCTGGTGTTCCAGATGCTCCAACAGCTTGGGAAAAATGTGCTGGTGTTTCTAAGACAGGAAAAAATGACTGTGGCTCAACAGATGGCCGTCACAGCTGCTCTGGAAAAGCAGAGAAAGACTCCGACCCAACAGAATGGCTTTACCTTCCTAAGGGAGCTTGCGACAAGATTGTAGGAGCTAAAGTTGTAGGTGAAAAACCTGCTAAAGCTGCTGGCATGGCCGATAAAATGACTGACAAAGCTGCTGCCATGACTGATAAAACTAAAGCCATGACCGGCAAGATGGCAGATAAAACAACTGACTTGGTCGATAAAATGACTGACAAGGTTATGGGAGAAATGACTAAGTAATTAGTCTGTAGATATTTCTCGAGTAATGGAAAGTAATACTCATTACAAATTAACAAGCAGGCCGGTATCTGGAGCAGGTATCGGTCTGCGACCTCAACACCTCGACTTCGTTTTAGAACATAAGCCAGCGGTAAACTGGTTTGAAGTTCTCACCGACAACTACTTCGGTCCAGAAGGAGAAGCCTTAGCTGACCTTGAGCAAATACGCTCACATTACCCAATCACAATGCACAGCGTGGGCATGTCGGTTGGCTCAACTGACCCAATTAACTGGGACTACGTAGGTAAGATAAAGGCTCTAGCTGACCGCTTTCAACCTGCTTGGGTCTCAGAACACCTTTGCTGGACATCTGCTCATGGTGTGAACTTTCATGACCTGCTTCCCCTGCCCTACACCGAAGAAACTATCAATCATGTTGCTGGAAGAATTTCTAAAATTCAAGATTTTCTCGGACGCAGATTGTTAATTGAAAATGTCTCAAGCTACTTAACTTTTAAAGAATCTCAGATGCCTGAAGCCGAGTTTGTTTCGGCAGTAGCTGAAAAAGCTGATTGCGGCATTCTTCTTGATGTAAATAATATATTTGTCAGTCAGTACAACCATGGTGACAAAGCTATGGACTATATTCGCTCTACCCCAGCGGAACGAGTTGGAGAGATTCATTTAGCCGGCGGGGAGGAGCGTGACGGCTATATGCTAGATACTCACAGCCGCGAAGTGCCTGATGATGTATGGGAGATATACAGAGCAGCAATTGAGCATTGTGGAGACACTCCTTCCTTAATTGAATGGGATAACGATATTCCTGAATTTTCAGTACTTGCCGGCGAAGCCTCCAAGGCAGAATATATTTTAAACCCGCAATCACCTCAATATGAAGCGACTGGCTGAAATTCAAGCTCTTATGAAAGAGGCTTTAGTTTCTCCCAAGCTTAATGAAGAGACTGGAGTGCTAGAGCTCTTTCCCAGTGGGGAGAAGCGCACTCCTCAAAAACAAATCAGCATCTATCGCCAAACTGTTCGCTCAAACCTTTACGGAGCCCTAAAGGACACCTTTCCGGCATGCTGTAAAGTGGTAGGAGAAGATTACTTCAAACAAATCTCAGCAGACTATTTTCATAAATTTCCGCCTGATGAGCCAGACCTCAATCAATACGGTGATAAGTTCGAATCCTACCTAGAAGAGCTAATTAAAGTTCGACCAGAAGCCAAACCTTTGTTCTATTTGCCAGAGTTAGCTCGACTGGAATGGGAGTGGTATCTGTTAAATTTTAAAAAGGAAGGCTTTACCCAACTATTGAAACTAAACTACGCCGTTCATTTGATTTGGGATCCTCCTAAAAATAAAGAAACAGAACAGCTAACTTTAACCAAAGACAATTTTTGCTTCCTTTTAAAACTAGTGAAAAATCAAAGATATATTACTGAAGTGTAGTCTTGTTCGC
>CALIEE010000171.1 GCA_938022485.1 uncultured bacterium
TTCCCCTGCCCCTAGCTCCACTCCAAAGGCCTGAGCAATGAACACCACAGCAACAGCTTCATAAAGAGCGGTGCCATCCATATTAAGATTTGCCCCTAGAGGAAGAACCAAACCGGCAGTCTTGTGACTCACACCCGCATTCTCAGTCACACACTCAATTGTGGCAGGGAGTGTCGCTATCGAAGAATCAGTGCCAATTGCTGTAAATAAAGCTGGCTTCAACTTCCAGAGATAATCAAAGGGATTAACTCTAGTCATTACGAATAGAATAAGAGGAAGAGTTATAAAAGCATGAACAGCTAAACCGGAAATCACGGTTAACATGTAAATACCTATTGCTTCAGTAAAAACTTGGAGGCCTATTCTAGCAATCGACCAAGCTAACAAACAAAAGACCCCAACAGGAGCTAAGACCAACACCAACTCCACCATCTTCATCAGAACATGGTAGCAACTCTCAAAAAAACTAAATACAGGCTTTCCCTTCTCACCGACCATCGTAAGAGTGACTGCAAAGAAACAGCAAAAGGTTATCAATGAGAGTGTTTTCCCTTCGGCCAAGGCTTTAAAAACATTTTCCGGAATCATCAAGCCGACCAAGTTTTGAAACACGCCTGTCATACCCCCGGCAGCACTGCTTTCAGTTTTAGACATCATCTCTTTTGACATGCCAGCCATGTCTCTGAGCTCACCTGCCTGAAACCAAGATCCCGGTTCAATTAACACCACTGCAGCTATTCCAGTCAGCACAGCAACAAACATGGTCAACAAGTAGTAAGCAACGGTCCAACCACCCATTCGTCCCAATTGCCTAAAATCCCCTACCCCTGCTATCGCTAAAATCACACTGGAGGCGATTAAAGGAGCGATCAGCATTTTCAGTAACCCGATGAAGATAGTGAAGCCGAAAAAACCAGTTATCTCTAAAAACCTTACGTTACTGTGTAAGTTTTCAGCTTGCCCCACAGACCAACTAGGATCGTGAAAGAAGGAGCCAACAATAACACCGAGCAATATTCCTATAAGAATCCCAAGACCTGATTTCATGCTCTAAAAACCCACTTTTTGCAGCATAATTTCAGCCACAGGTTCATTTTTAGAGAGAAAAAGATTTTCAAATTCACTTCTAATTTCTTTTTCAGGATTTCGCTCTTTATAGATATCAGCGCAGTGTCTTAGAACCTTAAAAACACTTTGGGATTGAAGCTCTTTCATTGCCCATTGATAATAGTCTCGATGGTCAGTTTTGAAGTAAAAGAAACCTTCTTTCTTAATAATCGGAGCCAAACGCTTTAGGTTGTCACTACTAAAGAAACGATTCTTCCAATGTCGTGGCTTAGGCCATGGATCTGGAAAAAGTAGATAAATCCCATCCAAACTGTTCTCAGGAACTACAGGTAAGACATCCTGTACATCTGCTCTGGCGACAAAAACTTGATCTACTCCTGCTTCGGTAGCCTTTTCGATAGTTCGAACTGCCCTTTTAAACCTTCTTTCAATTCCAACCCAGCTTGCACTAGGATCCCGACGGGCTCTCTCTATCAGATGAGCACCAGAGCCAGAACCAATTTCAAGATAGACTGTTTGCTCAGCAAACAAGGATTGAAACGTTTTCGACTTCAAAGGCCGACCATAGGTGTGGGTGTCGAACAAACGACCATTATGGTCGTTAATTTTCAATCGATAAGGATTTACCCCCCTATCACCAACGATGTGCTGTTCACTTGTCATAATTTCAGCTTAGATTCGGTAAGAAAAATTTTCAAATTTTGGTCGAACAATTATGCATGCCAAATTATCTGCCTTATTCAAGACTAAAACTTGCTGATTGGGCGAGCCCGGAAAATCGAAAAAAACTTGTGCCCTTTCGCCCTACCCAACCATCTAAATTAACAGTGCTATTTTATATGCCTGCTCAAAGGGCAAATAAATAGATGGCCAAGTAGCTATAATTATTAAAATTCTTGTATTAGTTAATCTAGAGTGGTAACTCCTTGAGAAGACTAAATTAATACCAGCTTTGTTTAAAAGGTTTGAAAAATGTCAGAATCAAAATCGTGCCTAACTAAAGCAGATCTCGTTGACTCTATTTACGATAACTTACCCTTCGACAAACAGAAGGCTACTCAAATCGTAGAGGATTGGATTGAGTTATTAAAAGAAGGCTTAATGAGAGACAAAAAAGTCATGATTTCTGGCTTCGGAGTATTCGAAGTTAAGAGCAAACATGCTCGTCCAGGGAGAAACCCTCAAACTGGTGACAGAATTACTCTAGGCGCTAGAAACGTGGTAAAATTTAAGCCTAGCCAAATTCTTAAGCGTCAGCTTAACGATGGAGTAGCCAAAGGCGCTCCTCAGGAAGAGCAAAGCCCAGTTTAAAGACCGGAAGACTCTATGTTGACCATATGTGCCTGGTGCTAAGGGCGTTTCTTTGGTCTACTTGTGAGAACTAGGTCTCATTTGAAAAAGCCTCCTTAGAGAGGTTATTCTTCTTTTTTATTTAATGGCAATATTATCTGGAAAATCTGAGGTTGCAGAAGCTAATAATGCTCCTTCCAACGCTATAGACTTGGAGGGCCTAGGTCCCCGTGAAAGAATCTTAGTTGC